>JBNAVX010000091.1:0-10121 GCA_049700155.1 Thermodesulfovibrionales bacterium | reverse complement strand
ATAAATCGGGGAATGACAAAAATGGTTGTCATTGCACGACTCGATCGGGCAATCCAGAAAAAAGCTCCTCATATAAGTCTTTCCAATCTTTGAATTCGATACATTATCCTTATAATGATAATTTCATGTCAAGAAAAAATTACTTTTGAACTTTATCTTCAAGTGCTTTTATAGCTTCCTCATTTATTTTTATATCTGCGTCTTTCTTTAACAATGAAATATATTCATCTAGCAAATTATTTACCTTTTCTTCAAATACCTTTTTATAAACTTCATTTTTCACTTTTTCAAACTTTTCAACATCCCCTTCTTTTACATCAAGTAATTTGATTATCCTGTATTGTGAATCAATCTTAAATACCTGACTTATATCACCAGCATTTAGGGTTTCTATAACCCTTTTAACAGGCTCTTGCATCTCCGCCTTTGTCAGCCATCCGATATCTCCACCATTCTGAGCTGAAGAATCAACAGACCTCTTCTTTGCCAGCCATGAAAAATCTGCTCCATCCTGAAGGCTCTTGAGGATATCCTCAGCATCTTCTTTTGTATTTACAGTAATCTGCTGGATCTTAAAGAGATTTGGTTTTTTGAAATTCTCTTTGTGAGACAGATAGTATTCTTCTAAGATCTCATCTGAGATATTGACCTGAGGTATGATTATTCTCTTTATAAAAGTATTCTTAAGAACCTGACCTTTGTAGCGCTCAACCATATCTTTTAAGTCTGTCTTCAATTCGTAATGACGGTTTAAAGCCTCTGAGTCAATAACCTTACGGTCAATCCAGTCATTTAGTATCTCTTCTTTTGATTTTTTAGGATAGGATTTTGCAAGTGCAATAAAATCTCTTACTGTCAGGGTATAACCATTTACTCCAGCGAGGATTCTCTCTTCAGATAAATCAATTTTCTCATTATTATTTTCTTCAAGTGTAATAAGTGATAAAAGCCCCTGATCTACCTTTATGGTATGATGTTCTTTAAGATATCTTAGATATTCATCACCACGTTCTCTTTCTTTTTGTTTCCTGAGATGTTTCTCTATGCTTGTTCTAAGATTTTCTAAATTTTCATCAGGTGATTTTTTCTTATAATAATCTATGATCTCATCTTCTGATACTGTTACTTTTTTAACAACCTCTTCATTGTATAGTCTTGTGACTGATTCCCTCAGGATATATTTTTCAATTGCCTGCTTAACTTCAGGATACTCTTCCATTCCCATACTTCTGGCTTCCTGGATAATCAATCTGTCATCAACCATTTTCTGGATGAACTTTGATAGATTTAATTCTTTTGCAGAAGAGAGATCCTCTCTGCGATGTGCTATCTGTAAAGAGTATTTCAGGTCATCCTCTACAATAGGCTCACCATTTACGAATGCAAGGATATTTTCTCTATGAGAAAATGAAGCACAACCACTTAAAAAAAACAGTAAAGAGCAAAGAGCAAAAAGCAAAAAGTTGGCACAGTTTACCCGGTTTACTCGGTTTGTTGAGTTTATTTTAATAATTCCTCTTGGTTTGAAATAGGATTTCTTTATGTCATTCTCTGGCTTGACCAGAGAATCCAGTTTTTCTCTAAAAACGTGAATCCATTTCCGTATATGTAGTTCCCCGCATTCGCGGGGACAGAGTCTGGATTCCCCGACCAAGTCGGGGAATGACAGCAATTTTTTGATGTTTTTTATTACCATTTAGCCTTTTCCATTTTCTGTATTAACTTCGAGACCACTTTATATGCAACATTGTCAATAGATCTTATCCTGCCCCAGTCAAGGACCTTTATTTCCTCATCTCCTTTAAAATGGATGCTATCAGACCATATTATCCTGTTTTTCCTTGCATTTATTAGCCTCGCACTGATAGCTACTTCAGGCGGTGAAGATGTATCTATTCCATCAGAGTATTGCTCCACAGTTCCCATAAGGACACCGTCTACTCCAAGGATATCAGACAGCTTCCTGATACTCTTGTAGTCAAGTTCTCCTTTTTGTCTGAGTCTTAAATTAACTACTGTTTCCCTTATCTCACCATATTCAACAGGATCAAAATTTCTATTTTTAAAGAGCTCTACCAAAAACATATAAGTAACAACCATTCCTGCATCTCTGTGTTTGCTCTTATTCTTAAATGGCATCACTGCAATCTTATGGGTTAATTCCTTCACTTTGTGGAATGAAGCATTGCTAAAAGATGAAAGAAGTCTTTCGACAACTAATGAGATTAATTTGTCCATAGATTTAACTGTTCCTAAACCAAGAATTGTAGTAAAATCCTCTCCTGTGGTAGAAGATTGATCTGCCCATAAAATATTCCCGTCTGATGTATCTATCATACGTATTAGAATTCCGACCTGCGGATTTTCTTTGAGGTAAAATGAATTAATAGAACCTGTTATTATTGCATCTACTCTCAGTTCATTTCTTGCTTCATGTGCTAAATCTTTTGAGATATATCCAGTATTTCTGACCCTTTTTTTAAGTAAAAAATTGTTTAGAATATTGTCATCCAATAGTTCTAAGCCTTTACGTTCCAGCTGGTTTCTAAGCACTGGCATTACCTGTTCAAGTGCGATCTTTTCATCAGTCAGATTTTCAAATGGAAAGAGAGCTATTTTTATCTTCTGGGATTGTTGGGCAGGATATCCATGGGAAGCGAAGATTATGGAACATAGAGCTATTAACAAAGAAGTAGATGCCAAAAGCAAAACTTTTACTTTTTCGCTCTGATTTACTGAGTTATTTAAGCTTTTTGTCATTTGTCAATAGTCATTTGTCATCAGTCATTTTTCATTGGTCACTGACTATTGACCATTGACTGATGACTTATTATTTATAAAGCGTCTGGATAGCTTCTCTTACTATTCTTATCACAGCCTCGCTCATGGATTCTGATTTAGCCCCAAAGTGTCTTGCCATAAAACTTGCACCTCCTCCGGTCTTTGTGATTGACCATATTATGCTACCTGAGGTTGCATCTGCCATCATAAGAGTAATAGTAACTTCAGGGGCAGAGATATTTCCGATCCTCATTTCTCCAAACTTATCTACTGAACCAAGAATAACAGCTTGAACCTTGAGGGAGTTTGAGATAGCCTTTATCTGTTCTGCATTGAGTGATCTGAAAGTCCTGAGTCCGAGTTTTTCAGTTGCTGAATCTACATCCCCCGGAACTGATACATCAACAAGACCAGAAGCTAATAGCTCACATATAACTACCTGTCTGACAACATCTCCTGCAAACTTCTCATTTGTCAGATTTTCAAGTGGCAATACCGCAACTTTTTTGATATAGCTGAAGTCATAATCAGGGCGGATATAAAACGAAGGCGTCGTTCCCCGACCCCCACAGCCAGAAATGAGAAATACTACAATGAATACCCCAGCTAATACATATTTTCTCATCAAATTCATATCATTCCACCTTTTCTGTCACCCTGAACTTGTTTCAGGGTTGATTTTATTAGATGCTGAAATAAATTCAGCATGACATATTGTACCCTTTCATGACTTTTGCAAGAGCCTCAATGGTCATTTTTTTATTCGTCATTCTCCGGCTTGACCGGGGAATCCAGAAAACCTCTGGATGCCCGCTTACGACCTGCGGGCATGACAGACAAGAGATATTGATTAACCTTTAAATGTTCATTCTATTATGAGACCCTTCTTAAGTTTCTTGAGTTTATAAGGTTCGTTGAGTTATAACCCAAGAAACCGGTTAAACTCAATAAACTGTGTAAACTGCTAAAATAACGTATCAATAGCCTCTTTTACCACTTTATTCGCAGTCTCTGTTAGTGAGATGTTTTCAGCACCAAAATGCCTTGTCCAGAAATCAGGACCACCTGAAGTATTACACACAGACCATATGATTTTTCCTGAAGAGCCTTCAATCAGACGTAGACTTATGGATACCTCTGGATATGAGACTGAGATGCCTTTGCTTATTCCGTAAGCCTCTACAGAACCCATCATAAGTGCATCTACACCGAGTGTCTTTGCTAATGTCTGGATATCTGATGTCTTTATAGAACTAAGTGACCTTATCTTCAGGTCAATAAGTGACCTTGTCACTTCACCTGGCTCAATAACATCAATTCCCCTTGATAGTAAATCGGTAATTACAGACTGTCTTATCTTTTCACCTGCATACTCATCAGATGTGAGAGATTCTAAGGGCAGGACAGCTATTCTTTTTATACTTGTATAATCAAACTGTTGCTGGACATAATAGAGTTTTGAAGTAGTCCCACATCCATAAACAAAAAATAAAATTAGCATAGAGCTAAGAGCTAAGAACAAAATATTCAGTTTGTTTACCTGATTTACTGAGTTCATTTAATTCTTGTCATTAGTCAATAGTCATTAGTCATCAGTCATTAGTCTTTTTAATGACCAGTGACTATTGACCATTGACTTTTTCAATGACCAGTGACCAATGACTAATTGCTGTTTTTCATTTGACTATTATAAATTTTAATTACCAGAACCTGCAATTTAAATTCGCTCCGATGCTATAGATTTTTTCTACTTCTTCTCTCTCTTCCCGTGTATAAGAATATGTGAGCTGTAGGTCAAGAAACTTTGTTATATACCATATAAGATATGCACTGATTATATCACTCATCGTGGGTTCTAATTCAGAATTACTATGGAGATAATTGAGATTTAACCTCAATGCTGGAAGAGGTAGCCAGTCTATCAATATCCCTTCAGATGTTGTTGTATCTCCATCAACATCCGTCGCCCTCAGAGTTCCTGTAATATTTATGAACCTTCCAGGTCTATATGTGATTATTGTCTGTCCTTCAGTTGTGTCAACAGTTGTATTGTCAGAAGATGATGTTCTGGTAAAACCGTATATGAAGCTTCCATAAAGTTTCTGGGTCAGATTAGCATCTATTGACCCACGGATGGATGTAGTGTCTGACTTGGTATCATTTGTGTAAGATTTTGACCTTGTATATCCCATATCAGTGACCATATTCACATCTTTGTAGAGTTTTGCAACGATACTAAGAAGGACAGAATTGTTTGTGTTGTCTTTTTCACCAAAGTTGTAGTTGTCATTTCTAACAAGAGAAAGGTTTGCGTCAAGTGTGGGTAGAGGAACTGAATTAAATGTCAGAGAGTATGTATTGGAGCTGAAATCTGTTTCATCTCTGTTATCAAATGCCTCGTTTCGCTGGAAACGCAAGGTTGTAGTGAGGAATCTGTGGGTTAACCATTCAGCAGATGCACCATAAGTCCTGAGCACATTGCTTATTAATCTGTCATCATCATTTATTGATTTACTAAATATATTTGAGAATACACCTCCCATAGAATTCCAGATAGAAACAGGGTTCTGGTCAGACCTGTTTATGAAATAATTTAGAGAAAAGCTGAGTTTTGGTATAGGTCTCACATTTGCAATGAAATTCACACCCTGGTTAAAGAAGTTATTTACCTCAGTGAGGGTGCCGGTCTCAGTAACTGTCTCAATATCAAATACCTTTATTTCAGAGACCTCAACATTGGTTCCAGCTACTGGTGGAATAGTATTAGTATTTACTACCTTGAAGAAAGAGGCAGTTGTTGAAGTGAATGTTAATTCATAGCGGTATGCATTATTGATACTATCAAGGGAAGGACTTACTGTTAGTGTGGTTAAAAGAGTCCAGTTTTCAAGGTCATTATTCCTGAAATAGATCCTCCATGTGACTGGATTAGCAAGCCCATTATTTCTGTAGTAGATAGATATCTTGCTGATCGTTCTCAGTTCTACCTGAACACCGATATTTTGAAATGATGTGTTAAGTGTGATACCTGTGGAATCTGTGAATTGGTTATTTATTAATGATGGCTGCGGATTTAGACTTGTCATGTCATCTGGTGTAGGATCGATGATATGAAGTCCTCTGAGTCTGAGGCGTTCAATGGACGCTGTTCCTTCCTCTTTTACATAAAACTTGTTCTTATCTCTTATGTAGTTTCCCTGATAATTTGCTGAGACATTAGCTTTGCCAGCCCAGAATGTTTTGTTATAACCGATGTTATAGATACCATTAAAATTATAATTTTTTGTCTTTTCTATAATCTCTGATGGTGTTTCAACTATGTCATGTATATATGTAAAATTGTATGATAGATTAAGGTCTTTATATAGATACTGATACCATGAGTTGCCAGTAAAACGGGTGTCTGTTATGTCTATCCTTCTTGGTGAGAGGTAGTCAAAGTTTTTCTGTCTGTCGATCTGGAGTGAGAGTGATGGAAATTCATGCGGGGTAATATTAAGACGTGAGTACATGAAGTCAGTCGTTCTCCTTCCTTCATCCTGCAGGCTTGCTGTATTCCACTGCTCCATCCTGCGATAACCAGCACTGAAATCATACATTGGATTCCTCAGGAATATATCAAATGCAGGTTCAATAGCCCTCTGGTAAGTATTGGTTATCCTGTCATCTGCATCTGTGAGCCGAAAATCAGCCCAGTTTGTCCTCAGATACAGTTGATATGAAATCAGAGGTGTGAGGGGTCTTTCAAATGTCAGATATAAATTTCTATAGAAAGACCGCTCCTTTGAGATTGTCTCATCATTCTCTTTTTGTTCGGTAGTGATATAATTCAGATTTGCCCATCCACTCAGCCCTTCTGCAAAGGCAGATGAACAAAAAAAAAGCATCCACACTGCATAGAGCATAGAGCATAGAGCATAGAGTTTTGAATGCCGGACTACCTGCTCATTGCTCTTAGCTATTAGCTCATTGCTCATTGCTCTTTGCTAATAAGGTATCATCGTTATACCATAAGGCTTTTTGCCTACAGGTATTACTTTTTCCTCCTTCCTTGTAGTCTTGTCTATTACAGATACATTATCAGAACCTCTGTTAACAACATATAATTTCCTTATCTCAGGGTCTAACTTCATGGACCTTGGAGAAGCCCCAACAGGGATAGTACTGATTACAGGTATAACTGTCTTTATTGGACTCTGGTCTTCAAATGAAGGTCTGATAATCAATATTTCTCCGGGTGTTTCTTTTAATAGATATATCCTTTCAAGTGAAGGGTCTGAGACAACTCCTGTGTTGGAATGTCCTACACCACTTATATTGTTTACAGCAGATATTGTATTTCCTTTAATCAGTTCTATAATATCTATGACAGACAGGTTATCAAATCCATAATTTGCTACATAGACTTTTCCCCTTTGATAGTCAACCTCGAGTGCTATGGGATTCCATTCAACATTTAAGTTAATAGAATCCATGAATCTTCCTGTTGAAGAGTCGAACCTCAGCACAGTAACTTCTTTGGAATTCTTATTTGCTACATACACATTAAAAAATCTATCACGATAATTCTTTAAGATATTCAGAGAATCAAAACTGAGAAACTTTGAACTCAAAAGTGACTCTACAGGGGGGTCAACCTCTACAGCTATGGGACCATTTCCAACATTTATCTTTTCTGTCTCCTGATATGTCAGTGCATCAATAACAGAGAGGGTATTAGAACCGTAGTTTGTTACAAAGATATATTCTCTTTCAGGTGAGATTGTAGCTACTGCAATCCCTTCTGGCTGTCTGCCAAACCTGATGGGTATCTCAGTCTCCACCTTATTTGTAGTTGGGTCAATCACTGAAACACTATTAGAACCAGAATTAGCTACATAAATCCTCAGATGTTGTCTCCGCATGCCTGTTGCGATTCCTCTTGGTTTTTTCCCAACCAGTATTGTTGATACGACTTCATCCGTCTGCCTGTTAATAACAGAGACATTATGAGAGTCCTCGTTTGTTACATATATAAGGAGTGTGCTTAACTCAGGACGTGTTGTTTTAACTGTCAGTGCTGGATTGAACTGATAACCCTCAATAACAGAGGCATCTGCATCCCATCTTAGAAATAATGTAGTATTCTGATTTCTATTAATCGTTATATTTAATGGAATCTCGACACCATCTGGAGGTAATGATAAATTTGCCATTCTGTCTTTTCTATAGATTATCGCCTCTTTTAGATTAAACTTTAACTTTATGTATTTGCCTTCAGGTAGATATGTTTCAGCTATGAGCATCTGGCGACCTTGCATCTTGATGGAACTTATGTTTATTGGTTTACTCATAACCTCCCTATAAGACCCATTTTCTGCCATAATACTGACCGCTGAAAGTTCAAATTTAATATCAAGAGTAGCCTTATCAGGTCCATTCAAATAGAGGGTTAGTTGCCCTGCATTCTGAGAAGGATAATCAATTATATGTGCCTGCTCAGAGACTGAAGCACAACCTGCTAAGAAAATAAGAAAATAGCAGAGTGCAAAGAGCCAAGAGCTTACATTGTTTACTCTGTTTACTTTGTTTGCCCAGTTTTCCGAGTTTCTTAAATTCATTCTTTACTCTGTAATTTTTTAGTTTTTAACAGGTAATTTATTAATCCGGAGGTAAGTTTTGATACCTTTTCTGCTTGCAGATATATTCTGTTAAAAACTTTTTTATCTATATAAGATTGGTCAAGAGCAACATAAAAAATACTTTGAACTTCAGAAACAGAACTTTTCGAAATAAATAGAAATTGAGCAAATTCTTTATTTGAATGACGGGAAAAACCTTCAGCAATATTAGACATTGTTGACACAACGGCGTTAGTTGCCTGATCTCTTAGCCTGAAATCTCTCTTAAATGTATCACTCGATTTAATTGCTTCGTAAACCATATTTACCAAAATTCTTGCCTCTTTCCAACATTCTAAATCTTCAAACCTTTTAATTTTCATAACTTAACAAACACGTTTTACTCTGTTTGCAATGTTTTGCATAGTTTACCAAGTTTTTTTAGTTTCCTGAGGTAGAACTAAACCAACCTGATAAACCGGGTAAACTAAGTAAACCGAGTAAACCGAGTAAACTAAGTAAACTAAGTAAACTAAGTAAACATCGCTATTCCTTAGGTTGAAAAACCTGTATCCTGTCATTAAAAGTATCTGCAACGAATATTCTACCATTAGAGTCAACAGCAATATCTCTTGGATACTGAAACCATCCTTCTCCCCAGCCGAGTCCGCCGAATTCAAATAGATACTTTCCATCCTTGTCATAAGCAGATATCGTATGACGCATATAATCTACTACATACATCCTTCCATTACGATTATCTATTCCAACTGCCTGCGGACGGCTAAGCTTTCCTGTGCTCCCTCCTTTTTCTCCAAACTTAAAGAGGAACTTCCTGTTTTCATCATAGACATAAATGCGTCCTTCTTCTTCGCTGACGATATATATCCTGCCTGTATTATCAATGGTCACATTATTTACTTTTGCTTTTCTATCTTCTTCCTCTGGTGAGATAATGTCTAATAATTGACCTTTACTGTCAATGACGAGGACACCTTGAAAATATGAACCAGCAACATAAATATTACCCTTTTTATCTATTGCAAGTCGGTTCGGTATAAATGATTCATCTCCCTCAAAGCCTTTTAGATAGATATCATGGTCCCATTGAAGGCGTGCATTAAAGACTGAAATCCTGTATCTAAGATTTTCTTTTGTGGGACCCTGGACAACATACATATTACCCTCAGCATCTACTGTTAAACCAAGAGGTGCCTCAATACCATTTCTTTTAGTAAGCGTAAAGATGGGGAAGAGGTCTGACGTATAGATAATTATTCCTTTGCTATGAATCAAATAAATCTCTTTCATAACAGGTTCTACAGATACAAAAGAAGGAAAGGATAACCTTCCACCTTCTTCATCTTCTGTAATACTCTCATGGTATGTTACAGGAGTTTCTTGAATCTGAGGGTTTGATGAAAGAGGAATTAAAAATAAAAAACAAATAACAAAGAGCAAATAGTATAAAGCCCTTTGCCCTTTGACTTTCTTAAGGAAAGATAAAAAAAATTTCTGGGTTGTCAATCCCCTTTTTATTCTTATCCATTATTTAAAGGCGTTGTGTTTTTACACAACGCCTTTTTTTATAATTTAATCAGCATTCTTTCCTGTATGACAGGTAAAACAGCCAGAATCAGTGGTAGTGTAACTACCTGTTCTCATTTCGTCATAATTCCATCTCAGGATATCAGCATATGGAGACCCATGAGCCCTGTGGCATGATAAGCACATAACAAT
>JBNAVX010000090.1:5791-10172 GCA_049700155.1 Thermodesulfovibrionales bacterium | reverse complement strand
GTAAATTCTTTCTTCGAAAGAATTTAAATCCGCTCGAATACTACATCTGCCAAAATTTTTATGAATAATATGGGTTAGAAGTAAGGAATTTTCTCAATTCCTCTGCAAAAAAGAGCAAAAATGCAAAAGGGATAAGAATAAGCCAAATATTTAATGGAATAGGGTGAGTAGAAAATATTTTATTTCCTAATGGATGATATACAATGAAAAGTTGAAGGAGTATTTCAAATGCTATTCCTATAAAGATCAATCTGTTGCTGAAAATACCAAGACTCAAGACAGATTCCTTAAAAGACCTGCATGCGAAGACATTAGCTATCTGTGTTACTATGATCGCTGTAAGACATGCTGTTGTTGCCTGAAGATAAAGTATATTATTTGGAGGAAGGTACTGTCCCCATTGCCAGCCACCTGAATTCAACACATAAAAGAAACCAAAAAGACCAGCTATAGCTTCAATAGGTCCAAGAAATAAGTATGCCCTTGTTAACAAAGGAAGTGTCAGAAGTCTCTCCTTAGGGCTTCTTGGTGGTATCTTCATAATCCCTACAGAGGGTTTTTCAGCGCCAAGTGCAAGCGCTGGAAGCATATCAGTTCCAAGGTCAACTGCGAGTATCTGCATGATTGTAAGTGGAAGAGGAATCCTGAAAAGTACATATGCAAGATATGGAACTATTTCGGGTATGTTAGATGAAAAGATATAGCTGATAAATTTTCTGATGTTCTCATATACTGTCCTTCCCTCTTCGATAGCATTAACTATTGTGGCAAAGTTATCATCAAGAAGTATCATGTCAGCCGCCTCTTTTGCAACATCAGTTCCAGTAATACCCATAGCAATTCCAATATCAGCTCTTTTCAATGCAGGTGCATCGTTTACACCATCACCCGTGACAGCAACCCTTTCTCCTTCCTCTTTCAGGATGTTTACAACTCTAAGTTTATATTTTGGTGTCATTCTGGAAAATATTACTTCTTCTTTTGATAAGATATCCCTGAGTCCATCATCAGACATCCTTAGAAATTCACTTCCCTCTATGATTACAGGTTCTCCTTTAACAAGACCAACCTCTTTTGCGATTGCGTAAGCAGTTCTGGAGCTGTCACCTGTTATCATGATTATCCTTATACCTGCTTCCCTGCATTTTCTTATAGCTTCAGGAACTTCAGGTCTTGGAGGGTCTTCAAGCCCTATAAAACCCAGAAAAACCATATCTCTTTCAGCATCCTCGGCAAGTATAATATCTTTATTACTTTTAATCTCTTTATATGCAAAGGCAAGAACTCTAAGACCTTCATCCATTAAAGAATGATAAAGAGAGGACATTCTTTCCATAATAGATGTATCAAAATTCAGAAACTCACCATTTATGATACAGTGACTGCATACTGAGAAGATGCTTTCAGGTGCTCCCTTAGTTAAGACAAAAGTCTTATTATGTAATGCATTTATGGTGCTCATCCTCTTTCTATCAGAATCAAAAGGAAACTCTTTAATCCTTTTACTATCTAAATGTCCAATAGAGGTTATTGCAGCTTTATAAAGGGCGATCTCCGTCGGGTCACCCTTCAGATCACCTTCAATTTCTTTTGTGTTATTACAGAGAAGCGCAACTGTTAGAATTGAGGGTTGATTTTCCATCTTTTCAGACTCATCAAAAGAGACGATTTTTTTTACAGACATCTTGTTCTGTGTTAATGTTCCTGTTTTATCTGTGCAAATCACAGAAACAGCACCAAGGGTTTCAACGGATGTCAGTGTTTTTATTAGAGCTTTCCTCTTTGCCATCCTCTGGCTTCCCATAGCAAGAGAAAGGGTAACAGTAGGGAGTAATCCCTCGGGGACATTTGCAACGATTATACCCACTGCAAAGAGAAAGTTTTCCCAGAAAGTCCTTCCTATGAAATGCCCTATAATAAAGAAGATAACTCCCATCGCTGTCGCTATGACTGCAATGATCCTTGTTATCTTTATAATTTCCTTTTGGAGAGGACTTAGACCTGAGGTTACAGTGCCTGTAAGTTGAGCAATTCTTCCAAATTCTGTTCTCATACCTGTAGCAAAGACGACCCCTTTCCCTGAGCCACTAATAATAGAGGTCCCAGCAAATAATATGTTTTTACTTTGAATAAGGTCTCCATTGTAAGGTGATGAATCCATTGGTTGGGGTTCTGATTCTCCAGTAAGCGGGGCATTATTTACCATAAGTGATGTTGTTTCTATCAGTCTTAAATCTGCTGGAACTTTATCTCCTTCAGTCAGGAGGATTAAGTCACCAGGGACTACCTCCCTTGCAAGTATTTCCTTTTCTATTCCTTCCCTTATAACTTTTACATAAAAAGGCAGAAGGAGTTTCAGCTTCTCTACTGCCTTTTCAGCTTTGTATTCTTGGATAAAAGTAAAAATGGCATTAATAAATATTACAACTATAATTGCTAAACCAAGAGTTAACATGCCTTCTCCGGGATGGAGTGATTCTGAAAGAATAGCGAGTCCAGCTCCTATCCACAGGAGTACAGCAAGAAAGTGTGTGAATTGTTTAAGAAATTTTATGAATAGAGGTGACTTTCCAACTTCTTTGATCTCATTTGGACCAAACTCTATTAATCTTTTTTTTGCCTCTTCTTCGGTTATGCCATTTTCTGAAGTTACAAGAGTTTGGAAGACTTCTTCTTTTGTCAGGCTGTTAATCTTCATGTCCTGGTTTGAAAATTATAAGGTTGCAGGGTGTATCTTTCAGCACTTCTTCAACAGGATTACCCTGCAATAAGGAACTCAAAAGACTCCTTTCGCTTGCACCCATTATTATAAGGTCATGTCTCTTTGAAGCAGCCTCAATAGTTATACTTCTTCCTATTCTCCCGGTAGCAAACCTTTTTTCATGTGCAATCTTGTATTTCTTGAGATATTCTATAAACATTGAGATGTCTTTTGGTAATCTCTCTGTCCATTCAAGAGGTGTAAGATGGATTTCTCCATGAAAAAACTTGGTCAGTGGTTTTGGTGAATGAAAGACAAATATCTTTGAACTAAAGCCCTCAGCCATCTTTGCAGTAAAATATGCCCTTTCTCTAATATTATTTATTCTGGCTTTTAAAGGAACAAGGATATTTTTTGGATATGCCTTTCCTATATGGACCACTCTAACAAGTGCAACTGAACAAGGTAGTCTTAAAGAAATAGATCGAGCAATAGTGCCTGCAAAGAATCTTTTCTCTATATCTTCCCTCCGTGTAGCAGCAAAAACTATATCAATTCCTTCACGCCTTACAATCTTGCTTATCTCTGTAACGGGTTCCCCTGAACTGGTGATACCTTCTGTTTTTATTCCCATTTCTTCTGCTTTGATAAATAGTCTTTTCATTGCCTCTTCAGCCATGTTAAAGTTTGAAAATGGGATGTCCTTTTCTGCAATGAAACAAATATATAGTTTTGCTCCGCATACCTTTGCAAGTATTAATGCATATTGTGAAGATATCTCAGAATTCAGATGCTCATTGATAGTTGTAAGTATCTTTGTGTACATTTTTCATATTCTAATAGAAATATAAGCAATTTGCATATTTAATAAAAAAACAGTGAAAATATCGTATGAACTTTGAAGAGATAATTGCTATCAGAGAAGCCTTTAAGACTGTAAAAAGAAGACAGAAAGCAAATCTTCCACGTGACTTCAACGAGAAGATTAGTAGACTGAGAGAGGTGAGAGATTTTTCTGTTGGTAATGAAGAGTTACTTAAAAGAGCTATGGAGAAAATTAAGGCAAATGGTATTAATGTCATAACTGCAAAAAGCGGAGATGATGCAATCCAGACAATTATAAAAGAGATAAAGGATGAGAAAATTATTATTAAATCAAAATCAAATGTGACAAAGGAGATTAGACTAACTGAGGAACTTGAGTCAAAGGGAATAAAAGTTGTGGAAACCGATATTGGAGATAGGATACTCCAGGTCTTAAAAGAGAAACCTTCTCATCCTACAGGACCTATTTCACACCTGTCAGCCAGAAGAATTTCTCAGGAACTTTCGGAGATTTATGGGACACAAATAAAAGATAGCCCTGAAGATATTGTGAGGTTTGTAAGAAAGGAGATACGTGAATATATAGAAAAATCCCATACAGGAATAACAGGTGCAAATGCCATAACTGCAGAAGAAGGTTCAATATTACTTGCACATAATGAGGGAAATATCTCTGAAGTGATACGTAAGGAAAAACATTTTGTTGTCACAGCCATTGACAAAGTTTATCCAACAATTGAGGATGCCATAAATATGTTGAAAGTTATAACTTATAATGCGACAGGCTCTCTTATTCCATCTTTTGTTGAAATAATAAGTGGTGTAAGCAAAACTGCTGATGTTGAAAAGAAGTTC
>JBNAVX010000090.1:0-5781 GCA_049700155.1 Thermodesulfovibrionales bacterium | reverse complement strand
AGTTCTTCAGGGGTGTTCATTTGCCTGCAGAAGTAACACTCATTCTCCTTGATAATAAGAGGACAGAGATAATAGAAAAGGGTTTTAAAGAATTACTTTTATGTATTGACTGTGGTAACTGTCTCCTACATTGTCCTATGTATAATGCAGTTGGAAATTACTTCGCAGATGAGAAATATCTTGGGGGCAAAGGGCTTGCATTACAGAGCCTTACAAAAGAAGAGATCAATGAGAAACTTGAATTCTGCCTTACCTGTGGAAAATGCAAGGAAAATTGTCCTCTTTCAATAGATGTTCCTTCAGTTGTTAGAAATATAAGAAGCAAAAGCCTATCTCAGGAAGTATATTATTTTTTGAAGTCCCATCTTTTATGGCTATACTACATATCAAGATTGAAGATATGGTCTGGTCTGAACATTTAGTAGGAAATTATTCAGATGAAAGTTATTGATATTCATATTCATGGTATTGACAGTCATGATACGAGTTCAGGGAAAGAAGAGGATATACTCAAGATAGCTGAAATACTTGGTACTCAAGGGATTTCAGAAATCATACCCACCATATATCCATCATCCATAAAAACGATGAGAAAGAATATGATAGCAGTTAAGAAGGTGATGGAGAGACAGCATTCTACATTCCAAGCTCCACATTCCTCACTTATTCTGGGTGTTAATCTTGAAGGTCCTTTTTTAAACCCATCAAAATGTGGTGCTTTGAATAAAAGGGCATTCATTGATGCTACAGAATATAATTTCAGACAGCTCATTGATGGGTTTGAAGATATTGTAAGGATAATAACTGTTGCACCAGAAATAAAAGGAGCAAAAAAGCTTATAAAAAAGATGTCAGATATGGGGATTACAGTCAATATGGGTCATTCAGAAGCTACTTTTTCAGAAGCAGAAGCGGGGTTTAATGCAGGTGCAAAAGGTATTACTCATATCTTCAATGCGATGCGTAGTTTCCACCATAGAGAACCAGGAATTGCGGGTTTTGGGTTAATGAATAAGGATATATATATTGAGGTTATAGCAGACCCATTTCATCTCCATCATAAGACTCTTGAATTAATATTCAGGACAAAGAATCCTGAAAATATAATAATAGTTTCGGATTCAGTGAAAGAGACGAGAGTGAAGGAAAAGGGTGGTATAAATAGAAGAGTAAAAGCTATAACTGACAGAAGTGGCAGACTGATTGGTGGTTCAATGACAGTTATTGAATCCGCAAATAGATTGATACAGATGGGGTTCGATGAGGAGATTGTTATGAAGTGTATAACAGGGAATCCTGAAAGATATCTATCAACAAGATAATTTGATGCATGCACTTGATAAATTAAAGGAGGCTAATAAGTTTCTCAGTCAGAATGGAATAGAAGATTCTATCAGGGAGGCTGAAATAATAATAATTAATAGTCTTGGCATAGACAGGACAGTATTATACAGGGATAATCCTATGCTCAGTAAAAGTCAGCTCAAGAAGATCAATAAATTTTTAAAAAGAAGAACAAAGAGAGAACCACTTCAGTATATAATCGGATATGTAGATTTTTATGGATTAAAGATAAAGCTTGGAAAAGGAGTCCTTATTCCCAGACCTGAAACAGAACTATTGGTGGAAAAAGCGATAGAGATCATAAAGCGTGAAGCGTTAAGCGTGAAGTGTATTCTGGACCTCTGTACAGGAAGTGGTTGCATAGCTCTTGCTCTTGCAAGAGAATTTCCAAAGGCAAAAGTTTATGGAACTGATATATCTGAAATTGCAATAAGATATGCTAAAGAGAATGCAAATATTAACAGGATAAATAATGTTACCTTCTTGGTAGGTAATTTATTCGAACCAGTCGAACAATTTGTCATGCATAACGCATCACGAACCACGTTTAATATTATTATTTCAAACCCACCATATATCAGAAGAGATGACATAAAGACTCTACAGCCTGAGATTAAAGATTGGGAGCCTATAAAGGCACTTGATGGTGGTGAGGATGGTCTTGATTATTATAGAGTTATAATTCCTGAATCAAAGTCTTATCTAAGGCAAGGAGGATATCTTATAATTGAGATGGGTGAAAATCAGTCTGAGAAGGTCAGAAAAATTGCTGAAGAATCAGGCTTTACAAATATTTTTCTGATAAGAGATTATGCAGGGATTGAAAGGATATTTGTAGCAAAGAATTAAGGAGCATAATTATGAGCATTCTTGATGAAAATAAGCACCTTGAAGAACTGGATAAGAGATATGTCTGGCATCCATTTACACAGATGAAAGAATGGCTTGAGGATGAGCCTATTATTATTTCAGAAGGCAAAGATTGTTTTCTTAAAGACATATACGGACGTTGGTATCTTGATGGTGTTTCTTCTCTATGGGTCAATATCCATGGTCACAGGAAGAAAGAGATTGATGAAGCGATAAAGGAGCAAATTGATAAAATTTCACACAGCACCTTATTAGGATTGAGCAATGTCCCTGCAATAAAATTAGCAGAGAAGCTTATAAAAATAGTCAATAAGTCATTACCATCCAATCCTCCATTAACTAAAATTTTTTACTCTGATAATGGTTCAACATCTGTAGAAGTTGCCATCAAAATGGCATTTCAATACTGGAAGCATAGGGGAATTAAAGAGAAGAATATTTTTTTATCTCTGAATAATGCGTACCATGGAGACACAATAGGTGCTGTTAGTGTTGGGGGGGTTAATATCTTTCATAAAGCGTTCAGACCACTTTTGTTTAAGACTTATAAGGCACCATCTCCATATTGTTACAGATGTGAGCTTAGGAAGAAATTTCCATCCTGCAAACTTTTATGTCTTAGAAAAATGGAAGATATACTTGAAGCTCATTCAAAAGAGATAGCTGCATTGATTATTGAACCCATGATACAGGCTGCAGGTGGGATGATAAAATCTCCACCCGGATATCTTAAAGGTGTCAGAGAATTATGCACCACTTACAATATACTGATGATTGCTGATGAGGTTGCGACTGGTTTTGGGAGGACAGGAAAGATGTTTGCCTGTGAACATGAGGGTATTGTGCCAGACCTTCTCTGCCTCTCAAAAGGTATAACAGGTGGATATATGCCTCTTGCTGTAACAATTACTACAGATGAAATATATGAAGCATTTCTTGGAGAATTTAAAGATTTAAAGACATTTTTTCATGGTCATTCTTATACAGGTAATCCGCTTGCTTGTGCAGCAGCCATTGCCTGTCTTGATTTATTTAAGAGAGAGGATACTCTGAAAAAGCTTAAGAAAAAGGCAAAGATTCTTGAGTCATGGCTTAAAAAAATGTTAAATCTCAAACATGTGGGAGATGTGAGGGGCATAGGACTTATGGCGGGCATAGAACTGGTTAAAAATAAAAAGACTAAAGAACCTTACGATTGGGGAGAGAAGATAGGATGGCGTGTTGCATATCATGCACGTGAAAAAGGTGTCATAATAAGACCGCTTGGAAATGTTGTTGTTGTCATGCCACCATTGAGTATCAGTATTGAAAACCTCAATCAGTTACTGAAAGTGATTAAGGATTCTATAGTCTCAGTGACTGAATAAAATTTACAGTCTGTTAAACAAAAAGTAAAAAATAGTAGCTGACAGGGTTCCTGAAGAGATTAAAAGAAGATGTATGATGTTTAGTAAAAGAACTACAATACTTTTATTCCTTGTAATAGTAATCTCCATAATCATTTATATCTTTTTGCCTTCTGATGAAGGCAGGATAAAGAAGCTTTTCAAAGAAGGTTCCGAAGCAATAGAAAAAGAAGACCTTGATGCAGTGATGTCAAAAGTCTCTTTTAATTATCAGGATGAATATGGTATGAGCTACCTTTATTTGAAAGAAGCGATCAAATCTATTTTCCAGCAGATGAGTGATATAAAAGTTGAATATGAAGACCTGAAAATAGAGATAAACAATGATAATGCTGAGGCAGGAGTTGATGTAAGGATCTTAGCAACTTTTGGAAATGAATCAGGATATATACTCGGTGATTTAAAAAAGCCAGTTCATCTTAAATTTACCCTTGAAAAGGAAAGGAAGAAATGGCTTGTGACAAAGACAGAAGGACTTTTATATTAGATCTTTTATTCAAATATCTTTTTAATACTTTCTCCAATTCCCTTCATACCTTTACCAACCTCTTTTACTCCCTCAGAACCAAAAGTCACTATTGATTCACCAATCTTTTTTATAGAAAGGCCAAGTTTTTCAGCGATAGCAATAGATACTTTTTCCATGAAGCTCTCTCTTATATTAAATTTTGGATTATCAAAGTCACCTTCAAGAATAAAATTTATGGTTATTTCATCATTGTTATTTTTAAGGAAATTTATGACTGCTGAGCGGGGAATGTTGAGAAATGTTCCACCTATGCCAGACCCTTTTTCAAACTCAAGACTTCTAAGAGTCAATTTACCGGGAGCATTAATCTTTTTTGATTTAATCTTTAAATCCATATTTATGTCAAGGAAACCTTTTTTCACATTCACATCACCTTTTTTCTGAAAATAAGGTTTAAACTCTGTTATATCAAGCCTTCTTAAATCAATTCTACAGTCTGTATCCATATTCCTTAGTTTTATCTTTCCTTTACTATTGAGGATGCCTGTACTCTGCTTTCCGGGAATGCTTGCAGATAGGATAAATGACGAAAAATTCTCTCCTAAAGGGAATGAAATATCATTAAACTCAAGATTTATATCATTTAATCTTAATAGTACAGGTCTTTTTGAAACTTTTCTATCGAGATAGTCAAGAGAACCTTCTGTCACATTTACCTTTTTTATTAATACTGGAGGTATAGGTTTCTCTTCCTTTTTCGTTTGTTCTTTTCTTGAAAATGGATTTACAATATCACCTTTGATATTTTTCTCAAGTAGAATATAAGGTTTTATAAGAAAAATATTTGATATAACATAATTTTTTTTAATTAAGCCAATAAAATCAGGTTTCATAATGAGACTTTCTGTTTTAAACACCTCTTTTCCGCCAGGATCTTTTAATCTAATGTCTATGGCTTCTACGCTTCCCCAATGAAGGTCTATCCTCTTTACTGAGAAGCCCTTACCAAGAACAGATTCAAGCTCATGTTTGATAATTCTATTTGCATTTTTGATAAGTAGAGCAATCGAAATAACAAGGATCAACATTAATACTAAAACAAAAATTAAAGTTATCTTGATACTTTTCTTCAAAAAAATTTCTCCCTGTAAAAAAGATGGAGGGAGGATTTCCTCCCTCCATCAGGATTTAACGTCCCCTTACAATTGTGCAGTACTGCCCATAGATTCCGAGAATGTTTGTGACTTCGTAATCAATAACTTCGACCTCTTTAATGCCTCCTTCATCTTTAGCAGCCTCAATACTTGCATCACCTCCTGCAACGAGACCAAGGATGGATGTCATACATGCCTTACCTGTTTTCGGAGCTTCGCCTGAGTTCGCTTGAACACCCATCTTTCCTCCTGTATAAAGTATTCCTACTGGAACATATGATGCACAGCCTGCTAAAAATATAAAGAATAATATAACGGCTAACCATTTCATTTTTTTCACCTCCTTTCACTTTTGTTTTTGTAAGAAACTAAAGATTTAGATTTTTATAACAATAAATATATACTTCTGGATTGTCAATAGAAAATTGATAGGAGTTGCTATACATCTCCTTTAAGATAAATAATGTATTTTGGGATAAAATTATTGCTGTCCAAATAATCTAATTTCATAAAACAAACCTAACACACCCCTTAATCC
>JBNAVX010000089.1:0-10828 GCA_049700155.1 Thermodesulfovibrionales bacterium | reverse complement strand
GAAAGAATTTAAATCCGCTCAAATACTACATCTGCCAAGAATTTTATGAATAATATAGGTTAGGTAAGCATCACTTTTCTGTTATAGAATCTAAACTGTCATGCTGAACCTGTTTCAGCATCTCCTGATAATTCTCTGCTTAAATTCACATACTTACCACCTGCACATATAAAAAGAAATCAATGTTACTTATTTTCTGGTGGTCAAGTCTGAGAATGACGATAAGAGTTAGTTCTGTTGATTCTTATTACCTATTCAATAATAATTGTTGGGACGACAGACATTCCGATACGCAGTATATGCTCAGGGTCTGTGCCTTCTTCAAGCAATATCTTTACAGGTATCCTCTGTACAACCTTTACATAGCTCCCTGTAGCATTTTCAGGAGGAAAAAGTGAGAAAACTGCGCCAGTGCCAGCCATTATACTCTCGACTTTACCTTTGAATGTTTTTCCCGGATATGTATCTACCTTTATCTTTACCTTTTGTCCAGGTCTAACCTTCTCAAGCTGGGTCTCCTTATAGTTTGCAACAATCCATATATCACTAAGTGGAACGATCGCCATCAATGGCTGACCAGCCTGAACCTGATTCCCCTTTTCTACAGATTTTTTGGTAACATATCCATCAGATGGTGAGCGGATCTTTGTATATCCATAATTTAGCTCTGCTGCCTTTAAAGAAGCCTCATTCTGTCTTATGAATGAGAGCTGGGATATCTTTGCTGCCTCTGCCTGTTTTATAATCGCTTTTTGAGTCTCTAAAGCAACTTTAGCATACTGTAGTTGTTCAGAGGCTGCCTTTGTCCTTGCAACAGCTACTTCATAGTCTGTGGTTGCCTTTTCAAACCTTTCTTTTGATATAGCCTCATTTTTATATAGATTTTCAGCTCTTTTAAAATCAGTCTCTGCCTGTTTGAGATTTGCCTCCTGAAGCTCAAGATTTGCCTTTGCAACCTCAATATTCCTCTGTAGTTCTAAAAGCTGTTTCTTTGACGTTTCAATCTTTGCTTCAATCTCAGATAATTTTGATTTCTCAGCATTGAGTTTTGATGAAGCCTCTTTCACCTTCACATCGTAATCAACAGGGTCTATCTCAAGAAGTATCTCATTTTCCCTGACGAACTGATTATCTCTAACATAAACAGACTTTACTGTTCCAGAGACTTTTGGTGCGATTGTGTGTATAGTGCCTTCTACAAAGGCATCATCTGTTGTAATATGTGTTGACTTATATCTTAGATAAAAAAAGATTACTATTGCTCCTATCATTAAAATAGAACCGAGTATTATAAAGGCAAATTTCTTCCTCCTTTTGTTCTTCATATCATGTGGTGTCTCCTGTTTTTCTTTATTTAGTTCTTCCATAACGTTTTACTGATGTGCATAAAAAGAAGCCAGTTCAATGCCAGTTGCATATCTGAGTTCTGCCTGGGCTCGCTTAAAATCGTACACAGCTCTGCAATAGTTCGTCTCCGCAAGTGTAAGGAGTGTTATCGCATCGATCACATCTGTAGATGTGCCGATGCCTTCCTCATATTTTATTCTGTTGATTCTTAAATTTTCCTCTGCCTGATTCACAGCGCCTCTTGTAACAAGGATCTTTTCAGAGGCATTTTTCATATCAAGGTAGCTCTTTTCAACCTCAAGCCTTATATCATCAATGAGTTTCTTCTTTTCTTCAAGAAGCTGCTGACGCCTCTGCTTTACTTTTGATACCTCAGCCTTTGTGCTCCAACCATTGAATAAATTTATATCAAAACCAAGAATCAGTGACCAGTTTCCTTCAGGGAATAGATATCGATTCTCTGTAAAATTATATCCTCCTTGTGCAAATAGTTTTGGATAATATTCAGACCTTACTGCCTTTTCCTCGAGCTCAATAATCTTTAATTCATTTTCAATAATCTTCACCTCACTCCTTTCTTTCATAGCTTTCTCCCAAGCCTTTTCAAGTTCTATATCCTCAGGGACATTTAAAGGAATATCAACGACCTGAAAGTCCTCACTTAATGGTCTGGCAAGTATAGAATTAATCTGTGAAACATTGATAGACCTCTTATTTTTTAGTGTCAAGAGCCTCTGCCTTGCATCAGAGAGCATTACTTCAGCCTGAAGCAGGTCATTTTTTGTAATAGAACCTTCTGCATAAAGACTCTGTGCAACTCTGAGGTGTGATTCAAGCCTCTCAACCTCTCTCTTTGCTACCTCTATCATCTTTTCAGTTTCGAGAAGGTCAAGATATCTTTTGATGAAATCAAGGGCAACTATATTTCTTATTCTCATAATATCAAGACTGGTAATATCAAGATAGGTTTTTGATGCTTCATATCGGGATATATTAGCTCCAAAGTCATAGATTGTTTGATAGAGATTTATCCCATATGAGAGGTATTCCTTTTGAGACATAAATACCTTCTCGGGTCCGAAAAGGGCTGCTGGCTGGTGAGCGAGATATGTCTGCGTTAGTGAACCATTAATGCTCGGGAAAAATTTTGCTCTCGCAATTATTACATCCTCAGAGGCAATATCTTTATTTATAGATGCAATCTTTATGATACGATTATTGTCTGTAGCAATCTTAAGACCTTCAGAGATTGTGAGTGTTCTTAAAGGATTCTCTGAGAAAGAGTAAGAGGGAAAGATTATCAAAAAAGAGAAAATGAGAAATAGAAGAATATTACCCATAAGATATGAATTATATCAGAATAGGCTGAATTTGAAATATTTTTTTGGATTTTCTTTCATATCCTTGGTCAATTCCCTGAGTTCTAAAATAGTCTCTTTAAGGTCATTAGCCAGTTTTTCATCAGTAATCAGACCTCCTGCAACTCCCTTGCCAGTCTCTATTTTCTCAAGGAGTGATGATAGCTGTTTTGTTACATTATTTAAATTTTCATATAAATCAGGTTCTTCAGCAAGTCTTCTAAGTGTTCCATGTCCCTCAGTCAGTTTTTTGCTGAAAGCATCGATAGATGATGCAGCAGATAAAACTCTATTATAAAGAGCAGGGTCTTCTAAGAGTTTCTTAAATGTTCCCTGACCTTCATTTATTTTTCTGTTGATCTCTTCAAGTGCTGTAGTGGCTGAAACTAATTTGTTATAAAGAGAAGGGTCTTTTAAAAGCATCCTAAGGGTTCCATGTCCAGTCTCTATCTCCCTTAAGATGATGGAAAGGGACTTAGTTGTCTCCTGAAGGTTGTTATAAATGGATGGATCAGTCAAGAATTTAGCGATTGTACCTTCACCCCTTTCGACTCTTCCTACAAGGTTTTCCAGTTTATTTATAAAGTCTGACATCTTCTCTATAGATGAGGCACTTGTTTCTACTATATCCTGGAGCTCAATCTGCGTAGACCCCTTAATAATGTCGTTTGGCTTGATTGGACCTGCATCAGGAGAACCATTGCTGAGCTCTATATACTTGTCTCCGAGTAAACCCATGGTCAGGATACTTGCCTCAGCATCCTTCCTGAGAAATTTTAAAGCATCTTTTTTAATAGATATTGTAACAATGGTTCCATATTCAGGATGCAAATTAATATCTTTTACAGACCCTACCTCAATGCCTGATACCCATACAGGGGCACCCTTTCTGAGTCCTTTAACATTCTGTATCTGTGCCTTTATCTCTGCCTTTGGAGATATTAACCTTTCAATACTTCCTGCAAAAAATACAGTCAGAAAAAGGATTAAAATAGCAAGGGTTATCACAAGGCCAACCTTGAGCTTTGACCAGAAAAGTTGCTTTTTTATGTCAAACATCTGGTCCTCCTATCTATTTACCCTCATATCTAAAATGTATCTCTTCTATAAAAGACTTTATCTCAGGGATATCTGTATGCACAAGCTCATCTTTATTTCCATCAAATAATAATATGCCATCCTTAAGAAATATAAATCTACCTGCAACTTTCATTGCATCAAATACCTTATGGGTAACTATTATAAATCCCGTTCCATTTTTAGATAATTCAAGAATGAGTTTGCATATATTGTCCGCATTTATAGGGTCAAGTCCTGATGTAGGTTCATCATACAGGAACATCTTTGGTTTGCAAGCTGCGAGCGACCTTGCTATAGAAACCCTTCGGTTCATACCTCCACTCAGTTCCTCTGGCATAAGTTCGATAGCTTCTTCTACACCAACAGTCCTCAGTAACTCTCTGACCTTTCTATCTATCTCTTCTTCTGACATTTTATTATTATATTCCCTGAGACAGAATGCTACGTTCTCCTTAACATTCAGCGAATCAAAAAGGGCACCCTCTTGGAATACTATACTGAATTTCCTTCTTATATCTCTAAGTTCATCTTCTGGCTTGTCTGTTATGTCTTCTCCATCAATAATTATCCTGCCTGAATCAGGTCTGATAAGTCCGACTATAAGCTTCAGGATAGTAGTCTTTCCTACTCCACTACCGCCAAGGATTGCTACTTTCTCATAAGCATCAATAGAGATATTCAAGTCTTTTAGAATCTGGTTTTGACCATATGAAAAACTCACCCTATCAAATACAATCATACTGAGAATCCAAGTATATATAATAATATTCTTGTAAGTATAAAGTCAGAAACTATTATTATTATCATCGATAATACAACAGCACGGGTAGTTGATCTCCTTAGTCCGATAGCACCGCCTTTAGTAGAAAGTCCCATATAACAACTTATGCAGGCTATGAGATATCCAAATATGAATGGTTTAATAGAACCCGAAAAGACATTCTCGAATGTCAAAATATCCCTGATCGAGCTCCAGTAATATGTTCCACTTTGATGACTGACAAAAGCCGCAACGTAATAACCTCCAAAGAGTGCTACAGCATCTCCTATGATTGTGAGTGCAGGTAGCATTATCAGAGAGCTTAATATCCTTGGTGTTACGAGTTTTTTTATAGGGTCAACTCCAAAGACCCTTAAGATATCGACCTGATGTCCGAGAATCATTGAGCCAAGCTCTGATGCCATACCTGCTCCAACCCTGCCTGCATAAATAAGTGCAGCAGTAACAGGTCCTATCTCCCTTATTACAGCTATTCCTACAACCCTGCCTGTATACATCTTAAATCCGAGTATTGAAAGTTCAGCAGATAGCTGGAGTGAGAGAGCCATTCCAATAAAAAGAGAGACGAGAAATATTATGAGAGATGAACCAGCACCTGAATAGTCCATCTGTTCTATTGCATCTCTATAATAGAAAGGTTTTCTAATAATACCAAGAAGTCCATGAAATGATAAGAGATAGAAATCTTGAAGGTCGCTTATCAGGGGTTTTATTTTAAATGACTTCATTTCCATAAATAGAAATATATATCCAGATGTTTCATTATATCTTTAAACTTTCTATACAGGCAACTAACACATCTATAATTTTATAAATAAGGGAAGGGGTTAAGAGGGGATTAAGGGGTGTGTTAGGTTTGTTTTATGAAATTAGATTATTTTGGACAGCAATGAAATTGGTCAATCCAAACTGTAGAAAGAGAAGAGAAAAAGAAATGTTTATTGAGTCTTTGAAAAGTTTAGTCTTAGAAATTGCACCTCATATATGAATCTGTTATATTTTTATATTAGTTCTTAAAATAATGGAGTCTATTTGTCTGAAATGGTGAGAGTTAGGTTTGCACCTAGTCCAACTGGGCATTTGCATTTAGGAGGGGCGCGGACTGCACTATTCAACTGGCTATTCGCAAGGCATAATAAAGGTACTTTTATTTTAAGGATTGAGGATACTGACAGGACACGTTCAACAGAAGAATATATTGAGGCAATTATTGAGGGCTTAAAATGGCTTGGTCTTGACTGGGACGAAGGTCCTTATAGACAGACGGATAGATTTGATATCTATAAGAATTATGCTGAAAAACTTTTGAGTGAAGGTAAAGCATATTGTTGTTATTGTTCTCCTGAAGAGCTTGAAAATAGAAGAAAGGAAGCATTGGCACAGGGTAAACCACAAAAATATGATGGGAGGTGTAAAAGTCTTAAAGAACCTCTTTCTGGCAGAAATCCTGCAATTAGATTCATAATGCCTCAGGAAGGAAAGACTGTTGTCAATGATTTAATCAGGGGAACTGTTGTCTTTGAAAATTCTCAACTTGATGACCTTATTATTATGCGTTCTGATGGTACACCAACATATAATTTTACTGTTGTTGTTGATGATGTGGATATGGGGATAACGCATGTCATAAGGGGTGATGACCATCTTAACAATACCCCGAAACAGATTCATATATACAAAGCCTTTGGTTATGAAATTCCTGCATTCGCTCATTTACCGATGATTCTGGGACCAGATAAAACAAGACTTAGCAAAAGACATGGTGCAACTTCTGTTACATCTTATAAGGAGATGGGGTATCTTTCCGATGCTTTTGTTAATTATATTGTCCGGCTTGGTTGGGGTTATGGAGATCAGGAGATATTTACAAGAGAAGAATTAATAGATTTATTTTCACTTGAAGATGTTGGCAAATCTGCTGCTGTCTTTAACCCTGAAAAACTTTTATGGCTGAATAGCCAATATATTATGAAAACACCGACAGATACTTTGATTGATTTAGTTAAGCCTTTTCTTGTTAGAGAAAAGATTATTCAAGAAGATCAAATATTAGATTTAGATAAAAAGTGGTTAGCAAAGGCTATTGAGACATTGAAAGAGCGTGCAAAAACATTAGTTGAGCTTGCTCATTCCTTACGTTTTTATATAGCTGAAGAAATAGAATATGATGAAAAAGCAAAGGAAAAATTCCTGAATGAGAGATACTTGCCTTTTATTAAGGATGCTAAAGAGAGACTTGAAAGACTTGATTGTTTTGTTGCATCTGAGATTGAAAAGGTTTTCAAGAGCCTCGTTGAAAAACACAATACAAAGCTCGGCAATATAGCCCAGCCTGTAAGGGTTGCAATTACTGGTAAAACAGAAAGTCCGGGAATATTTGAAGTGCTTGAGATAGTCGGAAAAGAGAAAGTTATAAGGAGATTAGAGAAGGCGATAAAGATAATAACTTCTTCTTAAATAAAATATTTGTGTAATAATATTGAGTATTTTAAAAGAATTAACCACCTAATTCATAAATTTATGAGTAATTGGTAGATGCAGTATTCTCGCTCATTCTCGGCTCGATTAAGATCGAGCCTCCGAGGTAAATTCTTTCTTCGAAAGAATTTAAATCCGCTCAAATACTGCATCTGGCAAGAATTTTATGAATAATATGTGTTAACGGACTGAGAATATAGAACTGGAGATAAGCATCAGACGATTCAAAACTGAACAAATGAGCTTAAAGGATGAACAGGACTGACTCTAAACCATCTGATTTTATCAGGGAAATTATAAAAGAGGATTTAAAAACAAATAAATATGGTGGCAGGGTCCATACGAGGTTTCCACCTGAACCTAATGGATATCTGCATATAGGACATGCAAAATCCATATGTCTCAATTTCAATATTGCCGCAGAGTTTGGAGGATTATGCAATCTTCGTTTCGACGATACAAATCCTACTAAAGAAGAGTCTGAATATGTGGAGTCTATTAAAGAGGATGTGCGGTGGCTTGGTTTTGATTGGGGCGATAGAGAATACTATGCATCAGACTATTTTGAGCAGATGTACCAGTATGCTACTCAGTTAATTAAAGATGGCAAGGCATATGTTTGTGACCTAAATGCAGATGAAATAAGGGAATACAGAGGGACCCTAACAAAACCTGGAAAAGAGAGCCCTTATCGCAACAGGTCTATTCAGGAGAATCTAAATTTATTTGAACGTATGAGAGCCGGTGAATTTAAAGAAGGCTCAAGAACGCTGAGAGCAAAAATTGACATGTCATCAGGCAATATAAATATGCGTGACCCTGTCATATATCGGATATTGCATGCAGAACATCACAGGACTGGTAATAAATGGTGTATATATCCAATGTACGATTTTGCACACTGTATTTCAGATTCTTTAGAAAATATCACCCATTCTATCTGCACCTTAGAATTCGAAGATCATCGTCCGCTATATGACTGGTTCCTTGACCAATTAAATCTCTATCACCCAAGGCAGATCGAATTCGCTCGTTTAAACCTCAGCCATACAGTCCTCAGCAAAAGAAGACTTATTGAGTTGGTTGAGGGTGGTCATGTAAATGGGTGGGATGACCCACGTATGCCTACTATAGCAGGATTAAGAAGGCGTGGTTACACACCAGAATCAATACGGAATTTTTCTGAACGTATCGGCGTTGCAAAGAGAGATAGTGTTGTAGATGTTGCATTACTTGAGCACTGTTTAAGAGAAGATCTAAACAAAAAAGCTCCACGGGTAATGGCTGTTCTGCATCCTCTTCGTGTAGTAATAGATAACTATCCAGAAGACAAGGTTGAAGAGATAGAGGCTATAAACAATCCAGAAGATCCATCTATGGGCACACGAAAGGTCCCTTTTTCAAAAACTCTTTACATTGAACATGAGGATTTTTTAGAGCATCCTCCAGAAAAGTTTTTCCGTCTTGCTCCGGGTCGAGAGGTTCGTTTGCGTTATGCCTATTTTATAAAATGCACAGGTGTTGTAAAGGATGAACAGTCAGGAGAGGTTATAGAACTACGCTGTACATATGATCCATCTACCAAGGGAGGAGATGCCCCTGATGGACGAAAAGTTAAAGCTACGTTACACTGGGTATCCGCTCCTCATAGTCTTGAGGCAGAAGTACGTTTATATGATCATCTTTTTACAGTTCCAAACCCTGGTGACTATGAGGATTTTTTGACTTACTTAAATCCAAAATCCCTTGAGGTTTTGAGGTCTTGTAAAGTTGAACCATCACTGGCAGATGCAAGACCAGGTGATAAGTTTCAGTTTGAGAGACTGGGATATTTTTGTGTAGATCCAGACTCCCAAAATGGTAAGCTTGTTTTTAATAGGACGGTATCACTGAAAGATGAATGGGCAAAGATTAAGAAAACCCTAAAGAAAAAATAAGAGTCTTGAAGATTAAGAAATGAGTTATATTGCTGTTATAGGTGCTGGGAGTTGGGGGACCACCCTTGCATACCTTCTTTCAAAGAAAGGATATGATATTTCACTCTGGGTATATGAAAAAGATCTTGCTGATGAAATAAAGAAGACAAGGATAAATAAGATATATCTTCCTGAAGTATTTCTTCCTGAAAATATTCTTGTCTCTCATCAGCTTGATGTTGTCTTGAACAGGGCAAGATATATCCTTAATGTGGTCCCATCACAGTATACAAGAAAGGTTTTTAAAGAGATTTGTCCTTTTATACCGACAGGAGCAGTTATTATCAGTGCATCTAAGGGTATAGAAAGAGTAACACTTATGACAGTTTCTTCTGTGATTAAGGAATTGACAGGACATGAAGTTGCTGTATTATCAGGTCCCAGTTTTGCAAAAGAGGTAATAAAGAATTTACCCACGGCTGTTACCCTTGCAACTGAAAAAAGAGATACAGGATTTCTTTTACAGGAGATTTTTAATACCAATACCTTCAGAGTTTATAGACACAATGATATACTTGGCGTAGAAATTGGGGGTGCTCTAAAAAATGTGATAGCTATAGCATCAGGGATCTGTGACAGTCTCAACCTTGGCAACAATGCAAGAGCATCACTTATAACGAGAGGGCTTGCTGAAATAACAAGGCTCGGAGTTGCAATGGGTGCAGAAGAGAAGACATTTTCAGGACTCAGCGGTCTTGGAGACCTTGTTCTTACATGTACAAGTACACTATCAAGAAATTACTCCCTGGGTATAAAACTCGGACAGGGGATGAAGCTTAATGATGTCCTTAAAAAAACAACGAGTGTTATTGAAGGTGTAGCAACAGCAGAGTCTGCCTTTGAATTATCAAAGAAATATAATATAGAGATGCCCATTGTAGAGCAGGTATATAAGATTGTCTATGAAGAGAAGGACCCAGCAACTGCTGTGAATGATTTAATGAGTCGTTCTTTAAAATCAGAATTTTACTGAAAGAAATAGAACGTTTTAAAATGGATGAATCAAAAATCAAGAAACTTCTCAAATCAGTAAAATCTGGGAAAATCAATATTGATACCGCATTTAATAGAATAAGAAATCTCCCCTATGAAGACCTTTCATTTGCAAAGATTGACCATCACAGACATATCAGACAGGGAATACCCGAGGTAATTCTTGCAAGAGGAAAAAGGGTCCAGGATGTTATTGCTATTGCTCATTCGATGTTTAAAAAGGGCAGGAAATTTCTTATAACAAAGGCATCCAAAGAGATTTATGAAGGTCTGAAAATTAAGGGTGCTATTTTTTATCCACTGTCAGGAACAATATCAATAGGTGGAGAAAAAAAGAAAAAAGGTAAAATTCTTATCCTTTCTGCAGGCACGTCTGATATATCTGTTGCTGAAGAGGCGGTTGCTACTGCTTCTTTTCTTGGTAGCAGAGTAAAGAGTATCTATGATGTTGGAGTAGCTGGCATCCATAGACTCATAGATATCAAAAAAGATATTGATTCTGCAAAAGTTATTGTTGTAGTTGCAGGTATGGAGGGCGCTCTCCCTTCTGTTGTTGGAAGTCTGACTGATAAACCGATAATCGCTGTCCCTACATCAATTGGATATGGTAGTAGTTTTGGAGGACTTACAGCACTTTTTGCTATGCTCAATTCCTGTGTGCCAGGTATTGGTGTAATGAACATAGATAATGGTTTTGGAGCAGGATGCCTTGCACATAAGATAAATATTTTGTAGTAGCAAAAGCAAAACCATGTTTTTAGGAAGTAGCAAATCTTTAGGGGGGTAGAATAGAAAAAGAAATAGGGTCTACCTTA
>JBNAVX010000088.1:7674-10900 GCA_049700155.1 Thermodesulfovibrionales bacterium | reverse complement strand
TGTTTCATAATTTTTAACTGCTTCTTCAGTTAAGGAATCTGTTTCTATATGATATTGATAAAGTGCTGATGATAGCGCTGATGTCATCCTGCTGTGGTCATACAGTGAAACATCAGGTACCACATAACCTACCGTGGCTGCCGGTACATGAGAAGCAAAAATCATGAAAAGGCTATCAAAATGTTCAAACCATAGAGGTATATCATCTTTATGTATTAGTTCTCCAAGTGCGTTTACAAAGCTAAAAAAAAGTTCACGATAATCCTTTGATGCTTCTTCGCTATCTATTTTTTTTATCTCTTCATTACTCAAAGGGAAAATATTTTGAGGAGATAGTTCTTTAAGTGGATAGCGATATTTATATTCATCAAGACGGTCTTCTTTCCATGAACCATCAGGAGAAAGTCCTTCAAATATTGTTAACAGGCGAGTTTTTTTATAGTCTTTCACATCTATTTCTTTGTTATACCTTTCGTTAAACTCTGCTCTATCAAAGCCGCTACTAATTCTATCAGCAATTGAGATGATCCATTGTAAAGGTGTTTTAGGTTTATGGTGACTAGCAGAAAGATTTATAAATGAATCACCAATACCCCAATTTCCTTTATTAAATTGCTTTGGTAATATTTTCTCCATATGGTCTATAAATGCTGCAGTATATACAGCATGTCTGTGTGTATATCTGCCTTGATAATGAGGTTGATATAAGTCTGCATTGTCATTTAGGAATTTAGCATCAGGATAAAATCCTGTTATTAATTCTGCTTTATTTTCTTCCATTCCATGCGCACGCTCAGCAAATTTACCGATGTCATGCAAATAACCTGCGAGTGCTATCTTATAAATTGTTTCATCCATCTAAACACCTCCTTTACACAATTCAACACATATTTAATTTCTATATTCAAGATTCAAAATTCAAGTAAACAATCTTTAAGTATTACCGTCTGATATTCTCTCTGGTTAAACTCAGTCATTATCCCTTCTTTCTAAAATTCAAAACTTAAAACTCTTTGGTATTCTCTTTGAGTGAATTCAGCCATAATTACTCCTTTCTAAAACTACAAACTCAAAATTCAAGATTCAAAACTTAAAATTCAAGATTCAAGATTCATCACTCTTATTGAGTCTTGAATGTTGAATATTGAATTGTCTTGTTATTTCCTCTACCTCCTCTTTAAAACTTTTATATTCCTTTTTGAATTTATTTCCTTTCAATCTCGAACCTTTAAGATAATCTATAAGGCCACTCAGTTGGCCCGATACATCTATACACATTTCATAACCCTTTTTAAATTCATCATCTGTAATATACTCTTGAACGAGGGCAACATACAGATCTGTTCTTGTTTCACCTGCTGAACCCTTAGAAATGTAAAGGAATTGAATAAATTCTGTATTAGACCCTCTTTCAAATCCTTCTGCGATATTGTTCATTACTGAAGTCGAAGCACGTCTTATCTGGTCAACGAGGCTGAAGTCTCTGCTGAAGGCTTCTTTTTTTGTAAGGCTATAGATATATCTGACCAACTCTCTTGATTTCTGCCAGACAGGAAGGTCTTCGAAACTTTTTGGCATAAAACCTCCTATACATAAAATTCAAAACTCAAAATTCAAAACTCAAAACTCAAGATTCAAGATTCAAAATTTAAAATTAAGATTCAAAATTCAAGATTTAAAATTCAAAATTCATTCAATTTTTATCTTTCCTTTCTCAACCCTCACTCCATATCTGCTTCCAGCATATCTTTTTATACTTGTTATCAGGTAGTATGGCTGTAGGGTTTCATCGTCTAAATGTTCTTTTATATTCCTGTTTATCTTGCTTATGTTCTGCCTGATTGTATTCTGCTCAAGTCCTTCAGGGCATTTATTAAGTAGTTCCTCTGCTCTTAAAGGCTGATTTTTATAAATCACTCTATAGTCTTTAGCCATCCTTTCAAGTGCAGGTCTGCTCGAGAATTCCACTATAGGAGGAAAACACTCTGTGCAGTTGAGACAATATGCCCTATCCGGGTACATACAGTTATCTGTCTTCTGTCTTATATAGGCTGTGTAAATCATTAACTGAAATGGCACCATATCTACTGGAATCTCTCCAATATAGACTGTTCTTTCATTAAGATTGATTCTTAAAAAAGGTTGTGTTAATGCTGTATCTATTTCCTTCTGTCCTTCTTCAACGAGTTCTTTAAAACTTTTACCATTTAAAGGAATCTTATCTTTTAATCTTATAAATGGTAGTTCAGCGAGAAATATCTCTGCATCCTTTGTGTTGATCTCCTTACCGTCTTTTTTCAGAGTTATATCTTTCTTAGGTTTATAGTAAAATTGGGGATTGGATTCAAATTCTGGAGTAACAAGCACATGATAAAGTTTGTCCCATGGCCTTCCGAAAAGCTGAAGCGCTGAGCCAAGATAAAAGGACATGGTCTTTCTACCTCCAGCAAGTGAACAATGAAGTCTTGTTCTGTCAAAGCTTGTTTTATTACGTATGAAGTTTATGATAAAGTCACCGAGTGACTCATTATCAGCCCCTGTTATGATATCATCAAGGTCGTTACCTTTGCTGTCTTTTACAATTACGATAGAATCTTCATTAAGAATGTCATCTTTAAGATTAAATTCTTTACAGAATTCCTTGAATATTCCTCCCTTAATAAGATTTTCTTTAATAAGATTTTTCCCATGGGTTGTAGTGATGATATGGATTTCATCAGGGTAAACAGGCGGGGTTTGGTGTATTAAGGCATATATAGTCTCAGTAATTATCTGGGGCGTTGCACCTGCTACAAATATCAGGACCTCTCTGAATTTATCGTCTTTCATGTGGCAATTATAAAACTAATTTATGCCATGCTCAAGGAAAACAATATTTCTACAATATTTCTACTATCTCGTATTTCCCTAATCCAAAGCTTGTGCCTTTTCCCACGTGCAGAATCTCTCCTGCCTTTATAAAAGGCATGAAGGGTTCAATATATCCCTCAAAGATTATATCTCCAACAAAACCTCCCATCTTCATCCTTGTATCCTGTCTTGTCGAATATCTCTCCCAGTCATACCACCTTAGATTCCTTTCTTTTAAATTCACCCTTTTAGCCATCTCTATTATCTTCTTAAAATCCAATTCCGCAGGTTCTCCACCACAATGGAAATAAGAAAGAAGTGAAAGCCTCCTCAAGAGGTTTCTGATAAGGATATGGAATTCAAGGTCTAAGGTGAG
>JBNAVX010000088.1:0-7574 GCA_049700155.1 Thermodesulfovibrionales bacterium | reverse complement strand
CCTATCCCTATCCTTCCGAGTTCATCAAAGGTATAAATAAAATATGGGAGATAATCTATTGCTTTACCTATCAGTATTAATCCAAAGGCTAATTCTGTACCAGGTGTGTAGCTATATCTTTTTTCTTGTGGTGGTTCGATGATGAAGGGGTGAGGGGCTGATGTATATTTCCTCATTAATTTTGAATCTGATGGTGGTGGAGTCTCAAAGATATATGAATATATGCATTTTTCTTTGAGAAGGCATTCAGGGCATTCCTTATTCTTTATTGCACAGACTACTCTCCTGAAGGCGTAACCAAAACCTCCTCTCAATGTGGAACCTTTATAAGATGGGAGGACCAGAGATTCAAGAGGCAGGAGATTGAATCTGAATGAAGCCACTTTTATGTTCATAATAACCCCCTTTAAGGCATCACTCAGCAGGCTCTAACAAAAATTCATGGTGAGTATTTTATATAATTCTCCCAGTAAAAAAGAAGTTCTTTTGTTGCCCTAAGGTCACCAACACAATATCTCGCAATATCAATATACCTTTTAGACTTGAATAGGTCTCTGACCTCATCTCCGGTAATGCCACCTTCTTTGGGGCTTTTGATTCCAAAAGTCTTACACCACATATCAAGATTGAACCTCCGCCTTGAGGCACCATAAAATGTGAGCTGTTCAAGGAGGTCTATGTGTGTATCATTGTATCTGTTAGGCATTAAATCTTTTTTAGGCTTTATCCTGTGGACTGCTGAACGTATTAATATAAATGGACAGTCAAAGCTTCTACCATTGAAGGTTATAAACTGGTCATATCTTTTTATCACGTCCCAGAACTTTTCGAGCATTTCTTTCTCAGTGCATGTCTCGAATCGGATACCATCTTCTTCAAATGGGAGCAATGGATCACCTTCATTCCTGAAGAATACCATCCCCTTCATTGTATCCGGGTCAAGGAGACCTATTGTGATAATCTCACCTGTGAGTGGATAGAAAGAGAGCCGATCTTTTATCTCTGTTTTTTCTTCCTCAGTCTCAGCATACCTGAGAAGGTACTCCTGAGTTGTCCTATCCAGAGATTCAAAATCCTTTCCAATCGTCTCTATATCAAAGATTATGCGTGACATGCAAACATATAACCCAAAAGTCAAAACTCAAAGCTCAAAACTCAAAGGTTATAATTCAATCTCATTCCTGTTTGATATTCTGAGATATGATAACACAAACATCAATAAATCTATAAAATAAAGGTGGAATCTTTTGAAAATAAATATCCTCCAGACAGGAAGAAAAAAGGGGTTACGGGATGTGGGTTATAAATTTTTCAATTCTGCGACTATTTTACCAATAGGCACCTTTGTTTCAATCTTTACAGGAACCTTTTTTTCATTATCAGTTAACCAGATAAATATATCCCCTTTTCTATGGAATAATCCCTCTGATTTAAGGTCTGGCTTTATAACTATTGTGGATACCTCAACACCCTTGACTTTAATCTTCTCTTTTCTTAGCACACTAACTTCAGCCTTTAGAAACTTGTTACTGTCAAATACATTAATATATACAGTTTTACCAACTATCAAAGGCTGTGTCCTGAGATAAAAAAAACCAGAGATGACATCCCAGATAATGCAATTCAGATCATGCTCCTTCTTTTTACTCTTAAGATAGTCAAAATATATTATCTTTCCTTTGTCCACATCAAAAATCGTCTCTTTATTACTCCTATATCTTCCCTCACGCTGTTTTATTCTGAAATGAACAGTCCTTCCATCTTTGACCAGGCTTTCTGCATAGTCTTCTACAGTATAAAAAGTGGATATGAAAGGAGAAGAATTAGCCCTTGAAGAAATACGTAAGGTATCTTTCTCAAGAGAAGTCTCCAATGCTGCACTTCCAGCATAAATCCCCAGCCAGTATATATCGTATAAGAATCTTTCATTATAAAATCGCACTGCATGTAAAGTCTCTTCTTTTAATGTTTCCTTTGATGAAATAGAAAATGCAGAATATTTAAGAACAGTAGTTGTAACTACAAAGATAAACAAAAAAACCAGGACACTTCTGACTAAATTATAAAATTTATATAACATAATAACCTTTTTTGTTCTTAATAAAAATCTTTAGATAAATCAACTAATCTTTCCATCAACCATTCTAAGGACTCTGTTACATCTTGAAGAAAGGGCTTCATTATGCGTTACGATTATAAATGTAGTTCCTTTTTCTTTATTAAGACTGACAAGTAGTTTGAAGAGTTCATCACCTGTCTGTGTATCAAGGTTTCCTGTCGGCTCATCAGCAAGCACTGCCTTCGGCTCAAGAATAAGCGCCCTTGCAACTGCAACGCGTTGTTGTTCTCCACCTGAAAGCTCTCCTGGTCTGTGTTTTTTTCTTTCTGATAAACCCATCTCATCAAGCAGTCTTTCAGCCTTTTCTTTGAGTTCTTTTCGACTTAAAACCTGTGACCTCTGACTTAGACTTATAAGCCCTGGCATCATAACATTCTCTATGGCAGTAAATTCAGGCAGGAGATGATGAAACTGGAATATAAAACCTATGGTTTTGTTTCTGAAAAAAGCAAGCGAGTCCTCATTAAGAGAAAAGATATCTTTACCATCATAAAGGACCTTTCCAGATGATGGTCTTTCAAGTGCACCAAGGATGTGGAGGAGAGTGCTTTTACCCACTCCTGATGCACCAACTATACCGACCATCTCTCCCTCATTGATTGAGAGGTTGATGCCCTTCAATACCTGAAGTTCACCTGCATCTGTGATGAATGATTTCTTTAATTGTATTGTTTCTATCAGATTTTTCATATCAGGGTCCAAAATTCAAATATCCAATCAAATTCAAGATTCAAGATTCAGATATTCAAAATTGTTTGAATCACATGTTTCTGAATATATTATTTCTTGAATTTTGAATTTTGTTTGTCTGATATTTTTATTCATACCTCAATGGTTCTACAGGATCAAGCTTTGCTGCCTGTCTTGCAGGAAAAATGGTCGCAAGGAAACTTATAATAATCGCTGAAATAGACACAGCAAGGAAATCTGATAATTTCATTTTAACAGGTAAGTGACTCAGATAATAGACATCAGGAGGGAGCTTTATAATCTGGTAGGTATTAAGAATATAGTTCAGGATATATCCACAACTGACGCCTATTATAGTTCCTGCAATCCCGATTAATAAACCCTGCAACATAAAGATAGTCATAATACCTTTATTAGTTGCACCCATTGCCTTAAGGATAGCTATCTCCCTGCTCTTTTCTATTACATTCATAATGAGTGTACTGATAATATTAAATGAGGCTACGAGGATTATAAGAATGAGTATTATAAACATGGCAAACTTCTCTAATTTAAGTGCTGAAAAGAGATTTTTATTCATCTGAATCCAGTCTTTTGCATGATATGGGAATCTTAATTTTTCCTGTAATCTCTCTCTGATTTTAGGTGCCTTATATATATCTTTTATCCTTATCTCTATACCTGTAATATTTTCTCCGATTCCAAAAAATTCCTGGGCAGGCTTCATCTCTGTGAATACGAGATTCGTATCGTACTCGAACATTCCTACCTCAAATACAGCAGCTACCCTGAATGGCCTTATCTTTGGTAGCATACCAAGTGGACCAATCTCACCAAATGGTGAAACAATATTTATTCTGTCTCCCGGGAAGACACCAAGACTCCTTGAGAGTTCCTTCCCTATGATGATGCCTGGAATTCCATCTCTTGAAACAAGGTCATCCGGATTGCCTTCAACAACATGTTTAAATATGTCAGTGGTCTTTGACTCCATATCAGGTTTTATACCTTTCAAAAAGACTCCATGTGCCTTATCACCAGATGAGACCATAACCTGTCCCAGGATAAATGGTGCAAATGAAGAAATATCTTTCTCTTCTTTGATTTTTTCGACTAAGTCATCATACTCAGATATCGGTCCTCTATAATCAAGAATAACAATATGTGCATTAACGCCGAGTATTTTATTCTGGAGGTCTTCGTGGAATCCACTCATTACAGAAAGAACAACGAGTAGTGCCATAACGCCAACAGAAACACCACCGATAGATATAAGTGTATTGAATGAGATACCTTTATGCCTCTTTTTAGATTTGAGATATCTAAGGGCTATGAAAAAGTAGTAAGGAAGATTCATCAAAAAAGTCCCGAATTCCAAATAACAAATCCCGGGCAACCTATTACATCTAATCTCAAGATTTCTGTCTTACTGGTTTCTGGTTTTTGCTCAATGATAATTATTCGATTTGAAATCTGGAATTTATTTATTTTCATTGCTCTGGCTTTAACTGGGGGAAAAGGATGACATCGCGTATAGACTGACAATTGCAAAGAACCATCACAAGCCTGTCAATCCCTATTCCCTCACCCGCAGCAGGTGGCATCCCATATTCAAGTGCCCTGATAAAATCCTCATCCATACAATGTGCCTCTTCATCTCCTTTATTTTTTTGTTCTACCTGTCTTAGAAAACGCTCTCGCTGGTCAACAGGATCATTTAACTCTGAAAAGGCATTCACAATCTCCTGTGAAGCTATGAATAGCTCAAACCTTTCAACAAGTTCAGGATTATCAGACTTTCTTTTTGCAAGAGGCGATAATTCTACAGGGTAGTCTGTTATAAAAGTTGGCTGGATAAGCTTTGGCTCAACTATTTCTTTAAATATCTCGTCAAGGATTTTGCCTAAAGAGACATCACCCTTTATCTCTATACCATGTTCATCTGCCCATGTCTTTGCTTTCTCTCTGTCATTGAATATATCCGATGGAACATTATTCTGTAAAAGGGCATCAAACATGGGAATCCTTTGCCATGGAGGTGTAAGATCAATAATATTTTCGCCATATGGAATTCTCAGTGTTCCGAGTATCTTATCTGCAACATATGTAATCAATTCCTCTGTAAATGACATAAGGAAGTTATAGTCTCTATAGGCTACATAAAACTCAAGCATCGTAAACTCAGGATTATGTTTAGTAGAAATTCCCTCATTTCTGAAACTCCTGTTCAATTCATATACACGTTCGTAACCACCAACAAGAAGCCTTTTAAGAAAGAGCTCAGGAGCAATTCTCAGATAAAGGTCGATACCAAGGGCTATATGATGTGTTTTAAAAGGCTTTGCTGTTGCTCCCCCGGGAACCTGATGCATCATAGGTGTTTCAACCTCAATAAAACCATTTGCCTCAAGAAAATCTCTTATCGCTTTTATAATCGCACTCCTCTTCATAAATGTCTGCTTTACATTCGGGTTTACTATTAAATCTACATATCTTTGCCTGTATCTCGTCTCAATGTCTCTCAAACCATGCCACTTCTCTGGAAGCGGTCTCAGGGATTTTGAAAGAAAGACAAAATCCTCTACTTCCACTGTGAGCTCGTTAGTTTTTGTCCTGAATATTCTTCCTTTCAGTCCGATGATATCACCAATATCAAGCTTTTTAATGAGTTTCTGTTTTTCACCGAGAACATCCTTTTTGAAATATATCTGTATCTTACCTGTAACATCCTGTATGTGTGCAAAAGCAGCCTTTCCAAAATCCCGCATAGAGATAATCCTGCCAGCAAGAGAACATGAATGGGGATCTTTATCAAGAACTTCTCTGGATATAGAACCAAATCTATTCAAAATATCTGAGGCATGATCCTCTGCATAAAAAGGACCACCAAACGGCTCAATGCCTGTCTGTCGCAATTCTTCAAGTTTCTTAATTCTTTGCTCTATGAGTTCGTTAATATCCTTCATATTCCATCCTATCATAATGCTTTAAGTTTAGGATTATAATTAGTAATTTTAAACTAAGTCAAACACCTTGCTCATTGCCTGCTATATTTAAGTCCTGTATAATACAGTGTAAAATCTTTAACGGAGGTTTTCATGATAAAAAGATTAAAGGATGTTATTGAATTAAAAAATGGTATTGTCTCTGTAAAGGACAAGACTGGTCTCAGAAACATGATGGATAGCATTATTTATGAGGTGGTCTTTGAGACTGATGAAGAAAAAAGAAAGGCACTCTTTTTGCTGATTAAAGAAATTGCAAAGGCATGTGGAGCAATACCTTCCTCCATACAGGGACTCTATGAAGAGATAGGGAGAAACTATCCTGGTTTCACAGTGCCTGCTATGAATATCAGAGGGCTTACTTATGATGTTTCAAGAATAATATTCAGAAAGGCACTGGAAATGAATGTCGGAGCATTTATATTTGAGATCGCAAGATCAGAGATAGGATATACAAAACAGAGACCAATTGAGTATGCAACTGTCATACTCGCTGCTGCAGTGAGAGAAGGATTTGAAGGTCCGGTTTTTATACAGGGTGACCATTTCCAGCTTGTAAGGAAGAATTTTTTGAGTGACCCTGATGCAGAAACAAAATATATAAGAGGCCTTATAGCAGAGGCTATAGAGGCTGAATTCTATAATATTGATATTGATTCATCCACTCTTGTTGACCTTGAGAGACATACTGTTAAGGAACAGCAAAGACCTAACTTTGAAAAGACTGCAGAACTTGCAGAGCATATAAGAAAGATCCAGCCTCCTGAAATTGATGTTTCCATTGGTGGAGAGATTGGCGAGATAGGTGGTAAGAACAGCACCCCTGAGGAGTTGAGGGCATATCTAAATGGCTTTAAAGAGACATTCAAAGGTCTAAAGGGATTGAGTAAGCTTAGTGTTCAGACAGGCACAACACATGGAGGAGTTGTCCTTCCAGATGGAAGCCTTGCAAAAGTAAAGATAGATTTTGAGACCTTACGTATCCTATCAGATATCGCAAGGAGAGAATATGGTCTTTCAGGCTGTGTCCAGCATGGTGCATCAACCCTTCCTGAAGAGGCATTCCATATGTTTCCTGAAACAGGCACATCAGAGGTTCATCTTGCAACAGGTTTTCAGAATATCATCTATGATAGCAAGCACCTTCCAGAAGAATTCAGAAATGAGATTTATGCTTTTATTAAGACAGAATATGCAAAGGAAAAGAAAGAAGGTCAGACAGAAGAACAATTTATTTATAGCACAAGAAAAAAAGGATTCGGTCCTTTGAAGAAGAAGTGGTGGGATTTGCCCAATGAAGTGAAAGAACCGATAATGAAAGAACTTGAATCAAAGTTCCAATTGCTCTTTGAGAAACTGAAAGTCGGTAATACCACCGAGATTGTGAGAAAGAATATTAAACCTGTAGTTGTAAGGAAGGAGATCCCAGCAGTCGCTCTATCTCTGGTTTCATAAGTTTTACTTGAAAATCAGGAATGGTTTCTAATGTTTTTCTTAATACCTCAGTGTTTGTATCCCACTTAATTCATAAATTTATGAGTGAAGCTCCCCGACTTTAGTCGGGGCTTCACTTTCTTTGAGGGGCTATGCCCCTCAAACTCCCAAAAGGATTTTTATTTCCTTTGGGGATTCAAAGGGGCAAGCCCCTTTGAGTTTTACGAAAACTGCCCTGCCATTCATCCCAGATTAAAGGTCGGGGCATTCTGGCAGTTTTCGTAAATGGCAGATACAGTATTCTCGCTCATTCTCGGCTCGATTAA
>JBNAVX010000087.1:0-10994 GCA_049700155.1 Thermodesulfovibrionales bacterium | reverse complement strand
GCATGGGGTTTCTTTCTCTCAAATTTTTGCTTTGCCATTTTCTTTTTTCCTCCTTACTTTTTATTTAAGATTTGTTCTGTTATATTTTTAGGCACTTCTTCATAATGGTTAAACTGCATTGTATATGTCCCACGACCTTGAGTTTTAGAACGAAGGTCTGTCGCATATCCAAACATTTCTGCCAAAGGCACCATAGCCCTTATGACTTGAGCACCTGCTCTTGCTTGCATTCCTTCTACCTTACCTCTTCTTGAATTTATATCACCAATTATGTCACCCATATACTCTTCAGGAACAACTACTTCAACACTCATAATAGGTTCCAGCAATACTGCGCCGCCTTTTCTCATACCTTCTTTGAAGGCCATAGAACCTGCGATTTTAAATGCCATATCAGATGAATCGACTTCATGATATGAGCCATCTACTAAGGCTACTTTTACATCAATAACTGGATATCCCCCAAGTATGCCGTTTTGCATTGCTTCTTGTATACCTGAGTCTACTGAAGGTATATATTCTTTAGGAATTACACCACCAACAATTTTGTTCTCAAAAGTATAACCTTCTCCTCTTTCTGTTGGCATAACCTCAATCCATACATGTCCATATTGTCCACGTCCACCAGACTGGCGTACAAATTTGCCTTCAACTTTTACTGGTTTTGTAATTGTTTCTTTATATGCAACCTGTGGTTTACCTACATTGCATTCTACATGAAATTCTCTTTTTAGCCTATCAACAATTATCTCTAAGTGGAGTTCACCCATACCTGAAATTATTGTTTGTCCAGTTTCCTGGTCAGTATATGTTTTAAATGTAGGATCTTCCTCTGATAATTTCATCAGAGCCATTGCCATTTTATCCTGACCTGCTTTTGTTTTTGGTTCAATAGCTATTGAAATAACAGGTTCAGGAAACTCCATGGATTCAAGTAAAATTGGTTTTGATTCATCACATAAAGTGTCACCAGTTGTCGTATCTTTCAGTCCAACTGCAGCAGCAATATCTCCTGTATAAGCTGCTTCAATATCCTGTCTATGATTTGCATGCATCTGAAGAATTCTGCCTATTCTCTCTTTTTTACCTTTAGTAGAATTCAAAACATAAGATCCTGAATTAAGAACTCCCGAATATATTCTAAAAAAGGCCAACTTACCAACATAAGGATCTGCCATAATTTTAAATGCAAGAGCTGAAAAAGGTTCATTATCATCCGCTTTTCTTTCTGTTTCTTCTCCTGTTGATAAAATCATTCCTTTTACCGGTGGTATATCCATTGGCGATGGCAGATATTTTACAACTGCGTCAATCATAGGTTGTACACCTTTGTTCTTATATGAAGATCCACATATGACTGGTACTATTTCTCCAGATATAGTTCCCTTTCTAAGAGCTTTATTAATTTCGTCTTCTGTTATTTCTCCACCTTCAAGATATTTTTCCATAATAACTTCATCTAGTTCTGACACTGCTTCTAAAAGTTTCTCTCTATATTCTTCTGCAATATCTTTATAATCAGCAGGTATATCTTCTTCATCCATGACTGTTCCTAAATCATCTTCATAAATAATAGCATCCATTTTTATCAGATCTATAATACCTTGAAAATAATCTTCTTTACCTATTGGAATCTGTATTGCTACTGGATTGGCTCCAAGTCTTTCTCTTAACATATTTATTACATTAAAAAAGTCAGCACCTATAATATCCATTTTGTTAACATAAGCTATTCTAGGCACATTATATTTATCTGCCTGCCTCCATACTGTTTCAGACTGAGGTTCAACACCTTCTTTTGCCGAAAATACTGCAACAGCACCATCTAAAACCCTTAAAGATCTTTCAACCTCTACAGTAAAGTCAACGTGTCCCGGTGTATCAATAATGTTAATCTTATGACCTTTCCAGAAACAGGTTGTTGCCGCCGAAGTAATTGTAATACCTCTTTCCTGCTCTTGTTCCATCCAATCCATTGTAGCATTTCCTTCATGAACTTCACCTATTTTATGAAGTTTACCTGTATAAAAAAGTATCCTCTCGGTAGTAGTGGTCTTACCTGCATCAATATGTGCCATTATACCAATATTTCTAACTTTGTCTAAACTATAATCCCTGGGCATTTTTATCCTCCTTTCTTGTCCCTAAGATTCACTACCCCCTTAAATAAATTACCATCTATAATGTGCAAATGCTTTATTGGCTTCAGCCATTTTATGTGTATCTTCTCTTTTCTTAACACTTGCTCCAGTATTATTAGCAGCATCCATTATTTCTGCAGCTAGTTTTTCCATCATAGTTCTGCCGCTTCTTTTCCTTGCATAATCAGTAATCCACCTTATACCAAGAGTCTGTCTTCTTTCTGGTCTTACTTCCATAGGTACCTGATATGTCGCACCACCGACTCTCCTTGCCTTAACTTCAAGAACAGGCATAACATTGTTCATTGCTTCTTCAAAAACTTCAAGAGGATCTCTGCCAGTCTTTTCTTTTATTATATCAAAAGCTCCATAGCAGATTTTTTGTGCAACTCCTCTTTCTCCACTCAGCATTACTTTATTTATTAATTTGGTAACTTTTTTACTATTATATACTGGATCTGGAAGTACATCTCTTTTTGCAATATAACCTTTCCTCGGCATCTTTTTCCCTCCTTATATCTATAATAAATCTATTATTTATATATTATTTCTTAGGTTTCTTTGCACCATACTGTGAACGTGACTGCTTTCTATTTGCAACACCTGCTGCATCAAGGGCACCTCTTATTATTTTATATCTAACACCAGGCAAGTCCTTAACTCTTCCTCCCCTTACCAATACTACAGAGTGCTCCTGAAGATTATGACCAATTCCAGGTATATATGCTGTAACCTCAGTACCATTTGTAAGTCTTACCCTTGCAATCTTTCTCAAAGCAGAGTTAGGTTTTTTTGGAGTTGTAGTTTTAACTACTGTACATACACCCCTTTTTTGAGGATTACCTTTTAAAGCAGGTGATGTTGGTTTGTATTCTACAGCTTTTCTTCCCTGTCTTATAAGTTGGTTAATTGTAGGCATAATTACACCTCCTTCCACAAAATTCAAGAAATAATTACCCCAAAACTTTTATGGGGTAATTATTTCTTTTTATTTACTGAACAATATCTGCTGCAACTGCTGCTTTAACATCAATACCACACATTACCCCAAGCTGTTCCATGGTATCAATGTAGATAATTTTAATCGAGTTATTTTCACAAAATTCTTTTATCCTTTGTGTTACGTGTTCTTCAGCATCTTTAGCTATATAAACCTGCTGAACATTACAGTTGTTTAAGGCTTTAAGAGTCTGTTTTGCTCCAACAACCCTCTTAGAAGGGCAGTCTTTTTCTGACATTAAATTTCCCTCCCGTATGGAAGCAATTTTTAACACACTTAATAATTTTATCATTATACATATATGCTGTCAACAGTGATAATCTAATAGTTTTAATAAATTACTGCGGTTCTATCTCACTATTATTAGACTTGTCTTGTACATTTTTAACTACGGATATATTTTTGTACCTTGTAAGTCCTGTACCCGCAGGAATAAGTTTCCCTATTATGACATTTTCTTTTAACCCTAAGAGAGGATCAATTTTACCTTTTATCGCAGCTTCAGTTAATACTCTTGTTGTTTCCTGGAACGAGGCAGCTGATAAGAATGAATCTGTAGCCAATGCAGCTTTTGTTATCCCAAGCAGAGCTCTTTTGCCAGAAGCTGGCTGTAAACCACTTTCTACAGCTTTTTTATTTTCTTCTTCAAAAGTAAACATATCAACAAGTTCACCAGGCATCATTGATGTATCTCCAGAATCTTCTATTTTTACTTTTCTCATCATTTGTCTTATTATTACTTCAATATGCTTGTCATTAATTTCAACACCCTGTAGCCTGTAAACTTTTTGAACTTCTTGTAATAAATATGTCTGTACTGCAAACATTCCTTTTATTTTTAATATATCATGAGGATTTACAGAACCTTCAGTAAGCTCATCTCCAGCTTCAATTATTTGTCCATCATGTACCTTTAATCTCGATCCATAAGGAATAAGATATGTTTTTGAAATATTTTGTTCATTGTCAGTTACAACAACTTCTCTCTTTTTCTTTGATTCATTTATTTTAACTGTACCAGGTATCTCTGATATTACAGCCAGGCCCTTAGGTTTTCTTGCTTCAAAAAGTTCTTCAACCCTTGGTAAACCCTGCGTTATATCAGCGCCAGCTACGCCACCTGTATGGAATGTCCTCATTGTAAGCTGTGTACCTGGTTCTCCGATTGCTTGTGCTGCAACTATACCAACAGCTTCTCCTATATCAACAGTTTCTCCAGTTGCAAGGTTACGACCATAACATTTTCTGCATACTCCATATTTTGATTTACACGTAAGTAATGATCGTATTTTTACTTTACTTATCCCACTTTTTTCTATTCTCTCAGCATCTTTTTCTGTTATTAAGTCATTTTTCTTAACTAATATGTTTCCAAAGCTGTCTACAATATCCTCAGCTGCAACTCTGCCACTTAATCTATCAGTTAATTTTTCTATTACCTCATTGCCTTCTTTTATTTCCTCAACATAAATACCATCATCAGTTCCACAGTCGTCCTCTCTTATTATGACATCCTGGCTGACATCAACTAATCTTCTTGTCAGATACCCTGAGTCTGCAGTTCTCAATGCTGTATCAGCAAGACCTTTTCTGGCTCCATGTGTAGATATGAAAAATTCAAGAACATTAAGACCTTCCCTGAAATTTGACCTGATAGGAAGTTCTATGATCCTTCCTGATGGATCTGCCATCAATCCTCTCATACCAGCTAACTGTCTGATTTGGTTTTGACTTCCCCTTGCACCTGAATGTGCCATCATAAATATCGGGTTAAATGTATCAAGATTATTCATCAAAGCCTGAGTCACTTTTTCAGTTGTCATATTCCATGTCTTTATAACATTCTCATATCTTTCTTCCTCTGAAATCAAACCATGTCTGAACTGACTATCAATTTTCCCTACTATATCATCAGCCTGTTTTAAAAATACACTCTTTTCTTCTGGAATCTTCATATCCGATACACTTACTGTTAAAGCAGCCTTTGTAGAATATTTAAAACCTAATGCTTTTATTTTATCCAGAGTCTCAGCTGTTTTAGTAGGTCCATGAACTCTATAAACTTTATCAAGGATTTTACCTAACTTTGATTTATCAACGAGAAAATTCACTTCTAAATCAAAAACATTATCTTCATTATTCCTGTCAATATAACCCAAATCCTGTGGTATTGCTTCATTAAACAATATCTTTCCTACAGTAGTATCTATTAATTTATGTTTTTTTATTCCATTTATTTCTCTCTCTAACCTGACTTTTATTTTTGCATGGATATTCACATAACCAAGTTGGTAAGCCATAATAGCTTCTTCTTTGTTTGCAAATACCTTACCTTCTCCTTCTACTCCATCTTCATCAGCAGTAAGATAATAACAGCCAAGAACCATGTCCTGTGTAGGTGTCATAACAGGTTTACCATCTTGTGGTTTTAAAATATTATTAGCAGCTAACATCAAAAATCTTGCTTCAGCTTGTGCTTCAACTGTAAGAGGAATGTGAACTGCCATCTGGTCTCCATCAAAATCCGCATTATATGCAGTACATACAAGAGGATGCAGTTTTATTGCTCTGCCTTCAACTAAAACAGGTTCAAAAGCCTGAATACCTAACCTGTGAAGTGTAGGAGCACGATTCAAAAGAACTGGATGTTCTTTTATAACTTCTTCTAAAACATCCCAAACCTCAGGTCTGACTTTTTCAACCATTCTTTTTGCACTTTTTATATGCTGTGCAAGTCCTTCATCTACAAGTCTTTTCATAACAAACGGTTTGAAAAGTTCTAAAGCCATTTCTTTCGGCAGACCACATTGATATAATTTCAGTTCTGGTCCTACAACAATTACAGAACGTCCAGAATAGTCAACTCTTTTACCTAAAAGATTCTGCCTGAATCGTCCTTGCTTACCTTTTAACATATCAGAAAGAGATTTAAGTGGTCTATTACCTGGTCCAGTTACAGGCCTTCCTCTTCTCCCATTATCAATAAGGGCATCCACCGCTTCTTGCAACATCCTTTTTTCATTTCTAACTATAATATCAGGTGCCCCTAGATCCAAAAGCCTCTTTAATCTGTTATTCCTGTTAATTACTCTTCTGTATAAGTCATTAAGATCTGATGTTGCAAAACGCCCTCCATCTAATTGTACCATAGGCCTTAAATCTGGAGGTATTACAGGTATCACATCAAGAATCATCCACTCAGGTTTGTTCCCAGAATCAATAAACGCCTGTACAACCTCAAGTCTTCTTATAGCTCTTATTCTCTTCTGCCCGGTTGAATCTTTGATTTCAGACTTTAATTCTTTACCTAACTTTTCTAAATCTATATCATGAAGCAATTCTTTTATTGATTCCGCACCCATACCAGCTCTAAATTTATTACCATATTTATCAAGATAATCTCTATATTCTTTTTCAGATAAGAGCTGTTTTTTTGTAAGAGGTGTATCCCCTGGCTCTATTACTACATATGAAGCAAAATATAAAACTTTTTCGAGAGCTCTTGGCGACATATCAAGAATCAAACCCATACGGCTTGGTATACCTTTAAAATACCAAATATGGGAAACCGGTGCAGCAAGTTCAATATGTCCCATTCTTTCACGCCTTACTTTTGCCCTTGTTACTTCTACACCACATCTGTCACAGACAACGCCTTTATATCTGACCCTTTTGTATTTGCCACAATGGCACTCCCAGTCTTTGGTAGGACCAAAAATCTTTTCGCAAAATAAACCTTCTCTTTCAGGTTTTAACGTCCTGTAATTTATTGTCTCAGGTTTTTTTACTTCACCTCTTGACCATTCTCTTATTTTTTCTGGAGACGCCAAACCAATTTTTATAGCTTCGAAATTTTTTAACTCAAACAAGGAGTTTCGCTCCCTTCATTTTAAATTTTATATATCAAAATCATCATCAAAAAGCTTATCGTCATCTGTATCATATTTATCAGGCTCAAAGTTAATATCATCTGGTATGTCTATTACCTCATCTTCTTCTGATGGCTCATCATAAATCAATTCTTCTGGAGGAACATCTTCTCTGCCTTCAATATTTATATTAAGAGCAACATCGGATACATCTGTATCGTCATCATCTTCAAACTCCTTAAGTGCAACTTCTTGATTATCTTCAGTTAAAACCTTAACATCAAGACATAAACTTTGAAGCTCTTTTACTAAAACTTTAAAAGATTCAGGGACCCCAGGCTCAGGTATATTTTCTCCTTTTACAATTGATTCATAAGTCTTAACACGTCCAGTTACATCATCAGATTTTACAGTTAAAATTTCCTGTAAAGTATGTGAAGCACCATATGCTTCAAGTGCCCAAACTTCCATTTCTCCAAATCTTTGTCCTCCAAATTGTGCTTTTCCACCTAATGGTTGCTGAGTAACAAGAGAATATGGACCAGTAGAACGAGCATGCATTTTATCGTCAACAAGATGATGCAGTTTCAACATATACATATAACCTACTGTTACTTTATGGTCAAAAGGTTCTCCTGTTCTTCCATCATATAGCTGCACTTTTCCATCTGGAGAATATCCTGATTTTTCTAAAAGTTTTTGTATGTCTTCCTCATATGCACCATCAAAAACCGGTGTTGCTATATGCCATCCCAAGGCTTTAGCGGCTAATCCCAAGTGCACTTCTAAAACCTGACCAATATTCATACGAGATGGAACACCTAAAGGATTAAGACAAATCTGAAGCGGTGTACCATCAGGTAAAAAAGGCATATCTTCAACCGGGAGAATTCTGGATATTACACCTTTATTTCCATGTCTTCCTGCCATTTTATCGCCAACAGATATTTTTCTCTTCTGTGCAATAAAAACTCTAACCATCTGATTTACACCTGGAGGCAGCTCATCACCGTTTTCTCTTGTATATACTTTAACGTCAACAATTATACCTGCTTCACCGTGGGGAACCCTCAAAGATGTATCTCTAACTTCTCTTGCCTTTTCACCAAAAATAGCTCTTAATAGTCTTTCTTCAGCTGTAAGTTCTGTTTCTCCTTTTGGTGTAACTTTACCAACAAGTATATCCCCAGCTGCAACTTCAGCACCTATTCTTATAATACCTCTTTCATCAAGATCTTTTAAAGCATCTTCTCCTACATTAGGTATTTCTCTTGTTATTTCCTCAGGCCCTAATTTCGTATCTCTTGCTTCTGCTTGATATTCTTCAATATGAATAGATGTTAAAGCATCTTCTTTAACCAATTCTTCACTTAATAATATAGCATCTTCATAATTATATCCTTCCCAAGGCATAAAACCTACAAGAATATTTCTGCCAAGAGCAATTTCACCTTCATCTGTTGAAGGCCCATCGCTGATAACTTGACCTTTTTTGACCTCTTCTCCTTCACTTACTATAGGATGTTGGTTAATACAAGTGCCTTGATTGGATCTTTTAAATTTGAGCAGATTATATTCATCTCGTCTTCCTTCTTTTGTCCTTATTACAATTTTATCTGCAGAAACTCTTTCTACAATCCCATCAGTTTTTGCAAGATCTACAACACCTGAATCTTTCGCAGCTTTATATTCAATACCTGTGCCAACAATAGGAGCCTGTGGCTTCACAAGTGGAACTGCCTGTCTTTGCATGTTTGCTCCCATTAAAGCCCTATTAGCATCATCATTTTCAAGAAATGGAATCATAGCAGTTGCTACTGATACAGTTTGCTTTGGAGAAACGTCCATATAGTCAACTTCTTGTGAAGGAACTATTATAATTTCTTCTCTTAGTCTACATGCAACTTTTTCATTTATAAACTTATTATTCTCATCCAAAGGTTCATTTGCTTGTGCAATAATATATTCATCTTCTACATCTGCGGTCATATAAACAATTTCTTCAGTAACCTGGCCGGTTTCTTTATTTACTTTACGATAAGGAGCTTCTATAAAACCAAATTCATTTATACGTGCATATGTTGTCAAAGATCCGATAAGCCCAATATTAGGTCCTTCAGGTGTTTCTATAGGGCACATCCTGCCATAATGGGAATAATGCACATCTCTAACTTCAAAACCTGCTCTTTCTCTACTTAAACCTCCTGGACCTAATGCGCTTAAACGCCTTTTATGAGTAAGTTCAGCTAATGGATTAGTTTGATCCATAAATTGTGACAACTGAGAACTCCCAAAAAACTCTTTGATTGATGCAACAACTGGTCGTATATTTATTAGATTCTGAGCTGTAATTTCACTGACATCCTGTATTGTCATTCTCTCCCTTACAACTCTTTCTAATCTCGATAAACCAATTCTGAACTGATTTTGAAGCAATTCACCTACTGACCTAAGTCTTCTATTACCAAGGTGATCTATATCATCAACATTACCAATACCGTTTGATAAGTTAAGATTGTAATTTATACTTGCAATAATATCTTCTTTTGTTATGTGTTTTGGTATTAAATCATCAATTCTATTTTTTATTTCATTTAAAACAGCTTCTTCACTTGTAAAGTTTTCTAAAATATCTTTAAGTACATTTAAATTTACTCTTTCTTTAATATTTAAACTTGATATATTATAAGACATAGGATATTTATTTATATCAACTGTATTATTACCAATTACTTTAACTACCTTTCCTTCTATCAAAAGTTCAACTTCATTTATCCCACAGTTCTGAATTTCTTCAGCAGTTTCTCTTGCAATTTTTCCACCCTCTTCAACTAAAACTTCTCCTGTTAGAGGATTTACAATTTTCTTCGCACTTTTGTGATTTGTTATGCGAGATTTTAACGATAACTTTTTATTAAATTTATATCTTCCTACTTTAGCTAAATCATATCTTTTAGGATCAAAAAATAAAGAATATAAAAGACTTTTTGCACTTTCAACTGTAGGGGGTTCACCAGGTCGCAGTCTTTTGTAAATCTCAAGCAGACCCTCTTCCTCCGATTTTGTAGAATCCTTATCAAGGGTTGCTTTTATTCTTTCATCTTCACCAAGTAATTCAATTATTTGAGCATCAGTTCCATATCCTAAAGATCTTAAAAGTACTGTAATAGGCACTTTCCTTGTTCTATCAATTCTTACTGAAAATATATCATTTGAATCTTCTTCATATTCAAGCCAAGCACCACGATTAGGAATTACAGTAGCAAAAAAAAGTTTCTTCCCAAATTTATCAAATTGCTGTTCATAATATACTCCAGGTGATCTTACAAGTTGACTTACAATTACACGTTCTGCACCGTTTATTATAAAAGTTCCTTTATCAGTCATTATTGGAAAATCGCCCATAAACACTTCGGATTCTTTAATTTCTCCTGTTTCCTTGTTTGTAAGCCTTACTTTTACTTTCATAGGAACAGCATAGGTAGTATCTCTATCTTTACATTCTTCGATAGAGTATTTTGGGTTATTTTCTAACCTGTAATCTACAAATTCTAAAGAAAGGTTACCTGTAAAGCTTTCAATAGGTGATATATCTCTGAAAACTTCTTTTAAACCCTCCTCTAAAAACCATTTGTATGAGTTTTTCTGCACTTCAATAAGGTTAGGCATTTCTAAGACTTCATCAATCTTAGCAAAACTCATCCTTTTTTTCTTGCCGACATCGACTGGATGTACCATCTGCTTCACCCCTTAAAAAATGTAAAATTACCAAAAGTTATAAAACCTTTGGATAATCTGCTAAAAAGACATAATTTATTATTTACCAATAAATATACAAATATTCATTTATTAACAAAGTTGCAAATGTCACTGTTAATGCAATTTATAATAATATCATATTATGTCAAGTATGTCAACAAATATTTCAATAGAGCTTTTTGGTTTGTACAATATTTTTAAAATTACTTACAGAAATATACACCT
>JBNAVX010000086.1:0-11115 GCA_049700155.1 Thermodesulfovibrionales bacterium | reverse complement strand
TTAAATCGGGGAAGGACGGAAAGGTAAGCAGGTATTGAGAATACGACATTATTTATAGTATAGGGAGGTAGGTTAATTTGAACCAACCCATTGAAGATAAAGGATATTTAAAGAATTTACTTAAAAACTTTTGACATTACGAAACCTTTATAAAGGGGGGATGGTTGAATTTAAAAAAATGATATGTCTAAGGATTTTTTGGACTTTTTCGATATTGTATAAGATATGATATTATAGTGCATCGCTCATGGAAAATTTATCTGGAGGAGTATTATGGATATAAAGACATATGTCTTTAATAAGGCAAAAGAGGCAAAAGAAGGTGCAGAAGCTTTAAGAAAGTTATTATCAAAAAAGAAAGATACCTTGCTGGTTAAAATGGCTGAGGCACTTAAGAAAAATTCTGAGATACTGCTTGAAGAGAACCAAAAAGACATAAAATTTGCTGAAGAAAAGGGACTTTCAAAGGCTTTAATAGACAGACTGACATTAAATGAAAAAAGGATATACGAGATGTCGCAGGGACTTATTGAGGTTGCATCTCTACCAGACCCTGTTGGCGAGATAACAAAGATGTGGCAAAGACCAAATGGAATGACAGTTGGCAGGATGCGTGTTCCCATAGGGGTCATAGGGATTATTTATGAAGCAAGACCAAATGTTACAGCTGATGCAACAGCCCTTTGTATAAAAGCTGGCAATTCTGTAGTATTGAGAGGGGGATCAGAGGCTATCAATTCTAATAAGGCAATTGTTAAAGTTTTAAGGTCTGTTGCAAGAGAGGAAGGACTTCATGAAGGTGCAATTACTTTTATTGATATCCCTGAAAGAGATGCAGTTATGGAAATGTTAAAGCTTGAAGGCATTATAGACCTCATAATTCCGAGAGGTGGAGAAGGTCTTATAAGGACTGTTACAGAGAATTCAAGGATACCAGTGTTAAAACATTATAAAGGTGTCTGTCATGTCTTTGTTGACAGTGATGCTGATATAGGTCTGGCAGAGAAGATATGCTTTAATGCAAAGGTGCAAAGACCTGCTACCTGTAATGCAATGGAGACGATGCTTGTACATAAAAGTATTGCAAAGATATTTCTACCTGATATGATTAAAAAGTTTAAAGGAGCAGGAGTTAAACTCAAGGGCTGTCCTGAAACAAGAAAGATAGATTCATCAATTGAGGTCTTGCAAGAGGAAGACCTTTATATGGAATATCTCGACCTTATATTGAATATAAAGATTGTGGAAAGTCTGGATGAGGCAATAAATCATATTGCGAAGTATGGTTCTGCCCATTCTGATGCTATAGTTACTAAGGATTATAATAAGGCTTTTAGATTTCTCAGAGAAGTAGATTCATCAGCAGTATTTGTTAATGCATCAACAAGGCTTAATGATGGGTATCAGTTTGGTCTTGGAGCTGAGATCGGGATATCTACAGACAAGATACATGCAAGAGGACCTATGGGTCTTGAAGAACTGACTTGCACTAAGTTCATAGTCTTTGGAGACGGACAGATAAGGGAATAACAGTTTTGAAGATTGGCATATTTGGTGGCACGTTCAATCCAATACACATTGGACATCTCAGAGCAGCAGAAGAAGTAAGAGAAAGGCTTGGTCTCACAAAAATCATTTTTGTCCCTGCCAAAAATCCTCCTCTAAAAAAAGAGGATATTATAGAGCCATTTCACAGATATAGAATGATAGAGCTTGCTATGTCAGGGAACAATTTCTTCGAGATATCTAATATTGAATACAGGAGAACTGGTAAGTCCTTTACTGTAGATACTTTAAAAGAACTCAGGACTATCTATACTGAGGAAAACCTATACTTTATTCTTGGTATAGAGACATTTCTTGACATACCAAATTGGTGGAAACCTGATGAGCTGGTAACGCTCACTGATTTTATTATTATCTCGAGACCACCTTTCAGATTTATTGATCTAATTTCATCTCCATATTTAAATATATCAGGAAAAATCCTTGAAAGTATTGATAAAGGTAAGATTGAATCATATATTACAAAGCTTAATAAATATAGAAATAGAAAAATTATAATACTCAGAATACCCCTTATAGAGGTCTCAGGTACTGAAATAAGAAGACTTATAAGAGAGGGAAAGAGTATAAAATATCTATTGCCAGATACTGTAGAATCCTATATAATTTCTAATAAGCTGTACATGCGTAAAGAGTAAATCGTGATGAGTGAAGAGTTTTAATAAAGGTTTTTTCCGCATCAAGAATTACGCTTTACGCTCTATGAAGATATCGAAGGGAGGGAAGACCTTTAGAAAGTAAAGAGAAAGCCTTCGAGCTCGCTAAGGCAGCAATTGATAAGAAGGCAAAAGACCTGATAATCCTCGATTTAAAGGGACTTACTATTATTGCAGATTATTTTATAATCTGTTCTGGCGAAAGTACTACACATGTAAAGGCGATTGCAGAGGGTGTAGAGGAAAGGTCTGCAAAAAAGGGGATAAAACTTCTTGGCATTGAGGGGTTGAGTTACAGCCACTGGGTTCTTATAGATTATGGAGATGTAATATTTCATATATTTGAAGAAGAAACAAGGGCATTCTATGAGCTCGAAAAGCTCTGGATGGATGCAAAGAGGGTCCCTTTAGGCAAACAAAAGAATGAGTAAATTGTCCATTTTTATATTTATTTTGTTCCTTGGAGTTGTTGCACTCTTCGCTATTACAAATCAAGATGCCACGACAATAAAAGTACCTTTTGGAAAGACATATGAGGTATCCAAGATTGCAATGCTCTTATCTTCAAGTGCGATAGGTGCTCTTACGATGCTTATAATATTTACAATAAGAGATGCGAAGAGATTCATTGATAACTGGCAGTATCAGAAAAAGCAGAAGAAAGAGGCAGAAGTTCAGGAATTATATTCAAAGGCACTGAACTCCCTTCTTGCTCAGGACGAAGATGAGGCAAAGGAGTTTCTGAAAGGAGTCCTTTCAAAAGAACCTGAGCATCTTAATTCTCTTCTCAGACTTGGAGACATTGCACTCTCTGAGGAAGACTTCCAGAAGGCTGGTGAATATTATCAGAGGGCTAAAAATATTAACCCTCAAAACATTGAGACACTATTTTCACTTGTAAGATTATCTGAAAAAACAGGAAGGTTGTTAGATACTTTAAATTACATTGAGGATATACTTGAGATTGATGATGAAAATCTCTCAGCCCTTTATAAGAAGAGAGAGGTCCTTGAGAAACTGGGAAGATGGGATGAGCTTGTTAGTGTGCAAAAACAGATTTTAAAGAAAGAACATACAGAGAAGGATAGAAACCGAGAAAGAATGAACCTGATAGGGTATAAATATGAATATGGAAGACAGAGTCTTGAGAATAATGAACTCGAGAAAGCTAAAAAGGCTTTTAAAACTGTGTTGAGGTTGGAAAAGAATTTTATTCCTGCGACTCTAGGACTTGCAGAAGTGCTTTTGAGAGAAGGAGAAACTGAAGAAGCTATTAATCTTCTGGAAACATCGTATGAGGAAACTCACTCGATTATAGTCCTTGCAAGGCTTGAAGACCTATTGATAAATATTGGAGAGCCGGCAAGGCTTATAAGAATATACAAGAACAGCTTGTCCAAAAAACCTCAAGACCCTGTGATAAGATTTTTGCTTGGAAAGCTATATTATAGATTGGAAATGATAGATGATGCATTTGATACATTTGCTTCAATGGATACGGGGAGTGCTACCTATCCAGAACTTCATATACTTTTGGGCAATCTATATCTAAAAAGGCATCAAATGGAAAAAGCTGTTCATGAGTTCAGTAAAGCATTTGATATGAAGACAGCCCTCAAGCCTACTTATTGTTGTCAGGACTGTGGTTTTACATCATTTGAATGGTCAGGCAGATGTGAGAACTGTAAGAAGTGGAATACCTTCCAGTTTAATCTTGATGGGAGATGTAAAACCTGAATCTTAAATCTTAAATCTTAAATCTTAAATCTTTTCCATTCATTACTTGTTATTGTCTATTTTGAGTATATATAATAGATTTTGCTCAGGAGGAAAATTTGGAAGAGAAGTATAATCCACACCAGATTGAGATTAAATGGCAGAAATACTGGACAGAGAAAAGACTTTATAAAACGGTTCAAGATTCTTCGAAAAAGAAATTTTACTGTCTTGAGATGTTTCCTTATCCATCTGGTGAAATCCACATGGGTCATGCAAGGAACTATGCTATAGGTGATGTAATTGCAAGATATAAGAGGATGCGTGGCTTTAATGTTTTGCACCCTATGGGATGGGATGCCTTTGGTCTACCGGCAGAGAATGCGGCAATAAAACATGGTGTCCATCCAGCAGAGTGGACATACAGAAATATTAATTATATGAAGAATCAACTTAATCGTATGGGACTAAGCTATGACTGGGATAGAGAGGTTATGACGTGTAGTCCAGAATATTATAAATGGAATCAATGGTTCTTTCTCAAGATGTTCGAAAAAGGGCTGGCTTACAGAAAACGTTCTTTTGTAAATTGGTGTCCATCTTGTGCAACTGTTCTGGCAAATGAACAGGTAATAGATGAAAGATGCTGGAGATGTGAGAGCATCGTAATACAGAAGGAACTTGAACAGTGGTTTTTGAGAATAACTGATTACGCTGATGACTTATTAGAGGGATGCAATGAACTGAAAGGATGGCCTGAAAGAGTTATTACAATGCAGAAGAACTGGATAGGAAGGAGTGAGGGTGTTGAGGTTGATTTTAAGATTGACGGCATTGATGAGAATATAAGAATATTTACGACAAGACAGGATACCCTCTTTGGAGCAACTTTTGTATGTATTGCTCCTATACACCCTCTCACAGATATGCTTGTCTCAGATAAAAAGGCTCTTGAAGAACTTAGGGCAAGATATGGAAAGATGGGAGAAAAGTTAGGATTTTTCACAGGTTTTGATGCAATAAACCCGATGAATGGAGAAAAGATTCCTATTTTTGTTGCAAACTTTGTGCTTATGGAATATGGGACAGGAGCAATAATGTCTGTTCCAGCCCATGACCAGAGAGACTTTGATTTTGCACAGAAATACGGTCTGCCTATTCGGGTAGTGATAGCCCCGGATAAGACAGGTATTAGTAATCCGTCACTGGTCACTGGTCACTTATCACTTACTGAAGCTTATGAAGGAGAGGGGATACTTGTGAATTCAGGGCAATTCAGCGGGTTAAGGAGTGATGTTGCGAGAGAGAGAATAGCCCAGTTTATTGAAGAAAAAGGTGTTGGCAAGAAGGTTGTTAATTTTAGATTCAGGGATTGGGGAATATCAAGACAGAGATACTGGGGGACACCCATCCCTATTATTTATTGTGAGAGATGTGGGGTAGTGCCAGTGCCTGAAAAAGACCTTCCTGTGATACTTCCTGAAGACGTAAGATTTACAGGGAAAGGTGGTTCTCCATTAAAAGAATCTGACAAGTTTTTATTTACTCAATGTCCTCTATGTGGTGAGAGGGCAAGACGTGAGACTGATACAATGGATACATTCGTTGACTCGTCATGGTATTTCATAAGGTATTGTTTTGAAAAAGGAGACATTGATTTATATTCAGTAATCCACGATCCACAATCCGCAATACGTTACTGGATGCCTGTTGATCAATATATTGGGGGGATTGAGCATGCTGTTTTACATTTGCTATATTCAAGGTTTTTCTTTAAATTCATGCGAGACATTGGTCTCATAGATATAAATGAGCCTTTCCAGAACCTCCTTACACAGGGAATGGTGATAAAGGATGGAGCAAAAATGTCCAAGTCAAAAGGGAATGTTGTTGATCCTGATCATCTCATAGAAAAATACGGAGCCGATACAATGAGGTTATTTTTACTCTTTGCTGCTCCTCCTGAAAAGGACCTTGAATGGTCTGATCAAGGAGTAGAAGGTGCGTTTAGATTCCTGAAGAGGTTATGGGGAATAGTATATAAAAACAGTAAAGTGTTATGCATTATGAATGATGAGTATTTATTAGACTCATCACGCATGACTAATAACGCATTACGATTATTAAAAAAGACACATCAAACAATTAAACGTGTTACTTTAGATATTGAACGTGAGTTCCATTTCAATACTGCAATATCAGCACTTATGGAACTTGTCAGTGAAATATCCTTATTTGAACCGAAAGAAGAAAATGACCAGAAAGTTTTAAGGTTTGCTATTGAAAATACATTACTCTTACTTTCACCTTTTGCACCTCATATAGCAGAAGAATTATGGGAGGTTATAGGAAATAGACCGAGTATATTTGAACACCAATGGCCCGAGTGGGACGAAGAGATTGCGAAAGAAGAGAAGATTGAACTTGTAATACAGGTTAATGGGAAACTGAGGTCAAGGCTTCTCATCCCCCATGGAATGTCTGATGAGGAGATAAAAGAAACTGCCCTTAATGAAGAAAAGATAAAAAACTTTATCGCTAATAAGGAAATCAAAAAGGTTATTGTTGTTAAAGGCAAGTTAGTTAATATAGTTGTCAGTTAACACAAATAATGCAAACATTGATGAAGAATCTATTTAGCACACTGCACACCGCACGCTGGACGCTATACAATTTTTGCTTACTTCTCTTAATTCTCTGTTTATCTGGTTGTGGTTATACACTCTATGGAAAAGCAGCTCTACCTTTTGATGCAATACATATAGAAAGGGTTGAAAACAGAACTCTTGAGCCAAAACTTCAGGATAGGTTTTACAGGGTTATGACAGAGGAATTATTGAAGCATGGTATTAATGTGAGACCTGATGCAGATTATAAACTTAGCGGTTCAATAAATTTCTTTGAGATGAATGTCTTAGCTGAAAGGGGAGTTGCAGTAGAATATGAGGTTGTCATGAGGGGAGATTTTAGGTTGGTTGGTCCTGCAGGATATATAAGAGATATCAAGGATATAGGCTCTCCTTTTATAATCTCTTTTCCGGGTTCTGGCATGCTCGAGGATGTCCTTGCAGCAAAAGAACTCGCTTCTGAAAAGGCATTAAAAGACATGGCAACAGAGATAGTCGGTATAATGATTTACACTACTAAAAAAGTAGATTCTTCTGATAAAGGCTCTAAATGAGTTATCATGAATTTTTCAAAGAGATAGAGAAAGGACTGCCCGCTCCATTATATCTTTTATATGCATCTGACCCCTTTATTCTTAGAGAAGCTATCACAGAAGTTAAAAAACTCGTCCCCTTTGAACAAAAGGGATTTAACTTCCATTTGTTTGATTTTTTATCAACAGAGGAAAAGGTGTCTCTTCAAGAGATAATAGATGTGGCAAATACAGCCCCGTTTTTTTCAAGGAGGAGATTTGTCGTCTTGACAGGAAATCTTCAAAAATTCTCAAAGAATGACCTGAAGATGCTTGATGGTTATTTATCAAATCCAGCACATTATTCTGTCTTTGTTATATGCCATGAAGGGATATTAAAAAAAGATATAAGAGAGAGGTTCAAAGGCATAAAAGTCATATCTATTGATATCAGAGGGGCAGATATCCCTTTATGGGTAAAGTACAGAGCAAAGTCGAAGGGTATTGAAATCTCTGATGATGTAGTTGATTATTTATTAGGAACTGTAGGTACTGACCTTGGTCTTCTCTCATCAGAGATTGAGAAGCTTTCTTTTATTGGGAAAAAGAAATTATCTGTAAATGACATCTCTGATATTATTGAAGGAGAAGGTTTTTATACGCCTTTTGATCTTGTTGAAGCCCTCGAGCAAAAAGATACTGAAAAGGTATTCAGAATCTATAAGACATTGAGACAGACCACAGAGGCTTACAACATTATAGGGATTCTGAACTGGTTATATGGGCGTCTTATAAGAATGAATAGAATAAAGAAAGGTGAAGAATATATCCTGAAGGCATTTGAAATTCTCCACAATGCTGATAAAGATATTAAGAATTCAGGGAGGGACTTTCCTATAGAATATCTTCTTCTCAGGCTGCTTCAGCTTTAAAAAGGGTATTTACTTTCCTTGTAAGTTTAGAAATCTTCCTTGAGGCATTATTCCTGTGAATAATGCCTTTTGATGCAGCCCTGCTGAATGCCTTTATAACTTCTTTTAAAGCCTTACTTGCCTCTTCTCTGTTCCCAGAAGAGACAGCAGATTCTACCTTTTTTACCAGTGTTTTGAGAGATGTTCTGACGGCTTTATTTCTCAAATTCCTTTTCAGCGATTGTCTTACCCTCTTTAGGGCTGATAGATTCTTTTTTGGTTTTGCTTTTCCTGGCAAATTATTCTCCTTTCAAGTTTTTATTAATAACATAAAGAATTACATAAAATCAATAGCTCACTCATTTTATTTTGTGTTAAGATTTACTGTAAACAATGAAAAAGTACAAGCAAGTATCTTTGAAGAAAGTAAAGACATGTTCTCTGAGGAAAAGGAAAAGCAAGGTTTCTATAAATTCCCTGGCAACTCCATTTTTCAAGGGAGGCACCTTCAAAGATTTTATAAGCAAATTACCTGATGTCCTTGCTGTTAAAGACTTTAAATCAATTGTTCAAGCTATTGTAAAAGCAAGAAATAATAATAAGCCTGTGATCCTGGGAATGGGTGCACATCCGATAAAGGTTGGTCTTTCGCCTGTTATTATTGACCTTATGAAAAAAGGGATTATTACAGCATTAGCGACTAATGGAGCATGTATTATCCATGATTTTGAGATTTCCTTTATCGGAAGAACGTCAGAAGATGTTCAGGCAGAGTTACAGAAGGGAACATTTGGAATGGCAAAAGAGACAGGTGAGTATCTTAACAGGGCAATAAAAGATGGTCTGAAAAGAGGGTATGGAATAGGAAAGTCTGTTGGAGAGATGATTTATAAAAACAATTTTAAATTTAAGGATTTGAGTATTTTTGTTACTGCATATGAAACTGGTTTACCTGCGACTGTTCATGTGGCAATCGGAACTGACATTATTCATATGCATCCTTATGCTGACGGTCAAGCAATCGGGGAAGGGAGTTTCAGAGATTTCAGACTTTTTACTTCAGTGGTCTCTGATTTAGAAGGGGGTGTATATATTAATTTAGGCTCAGCAGTAATCTTGCCTGAGGTTTTTTTAAAGGCCTTAACAATAGCAAGGAATCTGGGATACATAGTAGAAAATATAACTACAGTAAATATGGATTTTATACAGCATTATAGACCTTATGAAAATGTTTTAAAAAGACCAACTTTTCCGAAAGGCTCTTCTTATGCACTTACAGGTCATCATGAGATTATGTTCCCACTATTGGCTGCAGCAATTATTGAAGAGATGCATTTATAGGAGTTTAAATTTCTTATGAAGAATCAAGAGATCGCAAGGGTTTTTAATGATATTGCTGACCTGCTTGAGATAAAGGGGGAAAATCCCTTCAGGATAAGGGCCTACAGGCGTGCAGCACAGAATATTGAAGGTTTATCAAAAGACGTCTCAGAGATATCTAAAGAAGAGCTTATGACAATACCCGGAATAGGACAAGACCTTGCTGGAAAGATAGAAGAGTATGTAAAGACCGGGAGATTGCAATTTTATGAAGACCTTAAAAAAGAAGTACCTGAGGGGCTCAGTACACTCCTTTCTGTTCCGAGCTTGGGACCTAAAACAGCAAAGTTACTTTTTGAAAAGTTAAATATCAGGGATATAGAAACTCTCGAAAAGTTTGCAAGGGAACACAAACTCGCTGGGTTACCAGGGATTAAAGAGAAGACTGAAGAAAATATACTCAAAGGTATTGAGATGCTTAAAAGAGGAATGGAAAGACAGCCTCTTGGAAAGGTATTACCTATTGCCAATGACATTCTCGAACATTTAAGAAAAAAGGCACCTGTTAAAAAACTGAGCATAGCAGGGAGTATAAGAAGGTGGAAAGAGACTATTAAAGATATAGATATACTCGCGACATCAGAAGACCCTAAAGAAGTTATGAAAGTATTTGTCCATCTTCCAAATGTTAAAGAGATACTTATGCAGGGTCCAACTAAATCGAGTGTGATATTAAATGAAGGATTGCAGGTTGACTTACGTGTTGTTGAGGAAGAGAGTTTCGGTGCTGCACTTGCCTATTTTACAGGTAGCAAAGCCCATAATATCAGAATAAGAGAAATGGCTGTAAAAGCAGGTCTAAAGATAAATGAATACGGCATCTTCAGGGAAAAGGATGATAAGAAAATCGGTGGGAAGGATGAAGAGGATGTTTACAGAATACTTGGTCTTCCTTATATCCCTCCTGAGATGAGAGAAGACACAGGTGAGATAGAGGCGGCTTTGAGAGGCAAACTACCAAGACTTATTGAACTTAAGGATATAAAAGGTGACCTTCATGTTCATACTAAATGGAGTGATGGTGGCCATGATTTTGAGGAGTTAGCAGAAGGGGCAAGAAAGAGGGGATATGAATATCTTGCTATCACAGACCACTCAAAAGGTCTTGGCATAGCAAGAGGACTTACTGCAGAGAGACTCATTGAGCAGAAGAAAAAAATAGATGCATTGAATAAAAAATTAAGGGGATTTAGATTTCTATCTGGTATCGAGGTTGATATAAGAAGTGATGGACAATTAGACCTTCCTGATGAGGTCCTAAAAAATATAGACATAGTTGTTGCATCAATACATTCAGGTTTCAAGCAGAGAAGAGAACAGCTCACAAAGAGGCTGCTCTCTGCCATAAAAAATCCATATGTCTCTGTTATTGCCCATCCAACAGGGAGATTAATAGGAGAAAGGGATTCATATGATGTTGATATAAATGAGGTACTAAAAATGGCAAAAGAGACAGGAACAGCTCTTGAGATTAATGCATATCCACTCAGATTGGATTTAAATGATATATATGCAAGGAAAGCAAAAGAGATGGGGATACCTCTGGTAATAGGCACAGACGCTCATCTGCTCAGTCACTTTGAATATATGAGCTATGGGGTTTCGATAGCAAGGAGGGGCTGGCTTGAGAAAGAAGATATTCTGAACACCTTGAGTTATGATTCTCTTATAAAGGTATTGAAGAGAAAAGAAAGGTTGACATAAAGCCTTTAGCCTTCTTTAAATCTCTTCCCATATTAATTTCAAT
>JBNAVX010000085.1:0-11148 GCA_049700155.1 Thermodesulfovibrionales bacterium | reverse complement strand
TTGCAGAGGCACAGAAGAGGACAGAGCAAAGGGTAGAGGAACTTGCAGAGGCACAGAAGAGGACAGAGCAAAGGGTAGAGGAACTTGCAGAGGCACAAAAGGCAAGCGAAAATAGACTTACAAGGCTTGAGACAGTTGTAGAGGAGCTTGCGGAGGCACAGAAGAGGACAGAAGAAGAACTTACAACTCTTACAGGCATAGTAAAAAGTCTGCAGAAAGAGGTTGGAGGTCTTTCAAATACTGTGGGCTATGAACTTGAAGATAGCCTTTATCCCTTACTGCCAATTATTTTAAAGGAAGATTTTGGGGTAGAGATAAAAGGAGAATTAGAAAGGATATTTTTAGAATATGATGGCAGGGAAGATGAAGTAAATATTTATGGTGAAGGATTAATAGACAGCAAGAAGGTGTATATAATTGGAGAATCAAAGGCACAAATTGGGAAAGGTGATGTAGAAGTATTTGCTAAGATGGTAAAACGTCTTAACAAGTATTTAAAGGCACAAACCCTTCCTATTCTTGTGTGTTATACAGTCCATCCGAAGGTAGAGACCTATATAAAAGAACACCACCCTGACATAAAGTTGTACAAGACCTTTCAGATTAAAAGACGGGCAAGGTTATATTTTAAATAGCTATTATTACTATGGAACATAAAATGGAGGGTTCTCGAATCCTTTGATGCTGGGGAATTTTCGCTCTCTTTAACCTTGATCATAAGGAGAGATACAAAAGCTTATGCTATAATTATCTATGCTTAAGTATATTGAGGCATTAGAGGAACTTCCAAAGGATCTCAAAGGTCCTCTTGTGAAGGTATTAGAGCTATTCAAAGAAGAAGTAGCAGAGACTGTAAAAAAGTCTGATTTTGAGAGGTTTGAGAGGGCGACACAGGAGAATTTCAAGAGGGTATGGAAGTCCATAGAGGAACTTGCAGAGGCACAAAAGAGGACAGAGCAAAGGGTAGAGGAACTTGCAGAGGCACAAAAGGCAAGCGAAAATAGACTTACAAGGCTTGAGACAGTTGTAGAGGAGCTTGCGGAGGCACAGAAAAAAACAGAACAAGAGATAAGGATACTTGCAATTGAGCTAAAAGATACAAGAAAGATGGTCGGAGGTCTTTCTGAGACAGTTGGCTATACACTTGAGAACTCTGCATACAAGGCATTGCCTGATTTGTTACAGAGGGATTTTGATATAAAAGTTGAGGGAAGACTTATAAGAAAATATATTGAGCATCCTGATGGCAGATACGATGAAGTCAATATATATGGAAAGGCAAAGAAGGATGGGAAAGACGTGTGGGTATTAGGGGAGGCGAAGGTCAGGATGAGCAAAAAGGAGATAAACGATTTTCTTAAGATGGTGGAGAGGCTTGATAGAGTTCTAAAGGGAGAGAAGATACTTATAGGTATTACGCATAGTATAATGCCAGAAGTCGAAAAATATGCTCACTCCAAAGGTATCAAGATTTACTGGTCATATGAATTTTAAGATAAAGATTGGAGATTCGTGATGGCAACCATTACAGATAAGAAAAAATATACCTATCAAGATTATCTCAAAACCCCTGAGGATGAGAGATATGAGCTTATAGAAGGAGAACTGCTTATGACACCAGCACCTGTACCAAACCATCAAACGATTTCAGGAAGACTTGATTTTGAGCTAAGAAAATTTGTTACAGAGAATGACGTAGGAGAGGTTTTTTATGCCCCTTGTGATGTATATCTTGATGATGAGAATGTTGTACAGCCTGATATCCTTTTAATCTCAAAAGAAAGGCTGACTATTATAGGAGAAAAAAATATACAGGGTGCACCAGACCTTGTGATAGAGATAATCTCTGAGAATACAGCTTACAGGGATCTTATACAGAAGAAAAAATTGTATGCAAGGTTCGGAGTAAAGGAATACTGGATAGTAATCCCCGAAGAAGAATCAATTGAGGTTTATACTCTAAAAGATAACACCTTCATGCTTCATAAGACTTATACTAAAGAAAATATTCTTGAATCTCTCTATTTAAAAGATTTGAAGATAGAATTGAAAAAGATATTTTGACCTTCTTATTCTTCTTTATTGTCATTTGTTTAAAACGAGTAAGCCAGTTTATATTAGCCCATATTATTCATAAAATTTTTGGCAGATGTAGTATTCGAGCGGATTTAAATTCTTTCGAAGAAAGAATTTACCTCGGAGGCTCGATATTAATCGAGCCGAGAATGAGCGAGAATACTGTATCTGCCAATTACTCATAAATTTATGAATTAAGTGGGTTAGTTGTAGAATAAATATTAATGGCTCTAAAAATAAGATCAAGATTTAAATCTATGTGGACCTGCTTCTGGATGCATTATGCAGGATTAGGCCCTTTTGGAAGAATTGCAACCCGTCTTGCAACATGGTTCGTCCCTCCTTACAAAGCTCGATGTTATTTAGCTTATCTAAATACTAATGGTTATATTTCACCAAGTGCATCTATTTTTCACGACGATCTACAACTTCATAATAATATCTTTATAGGAGACCGAGTTGTTATCTATAAAGCTAAAGATGGGGGAGCAGTAAAGATTGGTAAGGGAACACATATTCATAGTGATACTATTATTGAGACAGGGTCAGGTGGAAGCCTTACAATAGGTGATTATACTTCTATTCAACCCCGCTGTCAGTTTTCAGCATATAAAGGTTCTATTGTGATTGGCTGCGGAGTTCAAATAGCTCCAAACTGTGCATTCTATCCTTATAATCATGGATTTGCCGCTGAAGAGCTTATCAAAAAACAGCCCTTACAAACAAAAGGCGGTATTGTGATTGAAGATGATGCCTGGTTAGGTTTTGGAGTGATTGTTTTGGATGGTGTAAGAATTGGCAAAGGGGCAGTTATTGGTGCAGGGTCAGTTGTTACACATAGTATACCAGATGGTGCAATTGCTGTTGGTGTGCCTGCGAGGGTTGTTAAAAATAGGGCTGACATCGCTATAAATGAAGATAGTGAAAATAAACATATAGGAGTTATTTCATGAAATTGGAAGCACAGCCCTTAGTTACAGTACTTACTCCTGTGTATAATGGCGAAAAGTATCTTGAGGAGTGCATCGAAAGCATACTGGCTCAGACCTATCAAAACTGGGAATATATAATAGTCAACAATTGCAGTACTGATGGCACTTTGGAAATTGCTAAAAAATACGCTAAAAAAGACACACGAATTCATGTACATAACAATAAACATTTTTTAAATCTTATTCAAAATCATAATCACGCCTTTACACTGATCTCGTCTGAAAGCAGATATTGTAAAGTATTACAAGCTGATGATTGGTTATTTCCAGAGTGTATAGAAAAAATGGTAAAAGTTGCTGAAGAACATCCTTCAGTGAGTATTGTAGGATCATACAGACTCGATGATGTTCGTGTAAATTGTGATGGACTTCCATATCCAAGCACTGTTGTATCGGGAAGAGAAATTTGCAGATCCACATTACTTAAAGGATTATATGTTTTTGGTTCTCCAACAACCCTCCTGTTTCGTTCTGAAATAATTAGAAATCGTAATCCTTTTTATAATGAAAAAAATCTACATGCAGATAAAGAGGCATGTTTTGAGATTCTACAGGACTCTGACTTTGGTTTTGTCCACGAAATCCTTTCTTTTACAAGGAGGGAAAATGAGGCAATGACTACATTTGCAAGAAGAGTTAACTCCTATATCCTTGGAGATCTTATAATTCTTAAAAAATATGGCCCTATATATTTGAGTGAAGATGAATTCAAGCAAAGCTTGAATATTAGTATTAAGAATTATTACAGATTTCTCGCTAAAAGTATCTTTAAAAAAAAGGGGAAAGAATTCTGGAAATTTCATAAAAATGGTTTGAAAGAGCTTGGAATTCCAATGAATTTTACAAGATTATTTGTATCAGCAATTATTGCTCTATATAATCACCTATTAGATGCATTAAAAATACATTAAGATGAGAATTGCGTACCTTACGAATATACTAATAGATGCCACAGATTCGGGTGGTTCAGTGCATGCAACACAAATTATAAAAAGATTAATAAATAAAAAACACATAATCTATACAAACTTAAAAAATAAGTCAAATAATTTTGTTAAATGGGGAGTTGAAGATTTTTTTGGAAATGAAAAAAAGATAGATATTTTCTATGTGAGAATAGATGGTTATGAGGGAAATGATGAACTGACCCTGCTAAAGAAATCAAATCCTTTTGTTCCTTGCATTTGGGAAATAAATGCACCTTTGGAAGAATTGAGAACCTATGGGATTTCAGAGAGAAAATTGCAAAAGCTTAATAAAAGGCGTAAAAAACTTGCTAAAATGGTTGACATGGCAATATGTGTGTCTTGTGAGATAGAACAATATGCAAAAAATGAACTTGGAGTAAAAAAGACTTTTGTTATACATAACGGATCAGACCCTGAGCTTTTTACACCTGAAAAGAAAGATAATAATATATATGATAGAACAAAATATAAGGTACTATGGGCAGGTTCACCTAAATATAAATGGCAGGGGTTTAGGAAAGTTCAAAAACTTTCCAAGATATTAAAAGAGAAAGGAATGAATGATATACTTATAATTGTTACTGCTGTAGGAAAATCATCAGAAAATATTATTTATATCGGACATATCCCATATTCTGAAATGCCTCGATATATGGCATCAGCTGATGTGGGTCTCTGCATATATGAGGATATTGATTTTTATGAACAATTTTATTTTTCACCTTTAAAGCTTTATGATTATATGGCAAGTGGTTTACCAGTTATTGGCTCCGATGTTGGACAAATAAAGTTCGTAGTTGAAGAGAATCAAAATGGTCTTCTGACAGATAATTCAGTTGAAGACTTAATTGAAAAGATACTATTTTTAAAAAACAATCCAGACAAAGCATCTGAAATGGGTTATAAAGGTAGAAAAGCTGTCATAGAAAAATATAACTGGGATAATGTAGTTCTACAAACAGAATCCATTCTTTTGGATGCTATTGAAAAGCATAAGATGTTAATGAATAGCCTACCTAAATGGCGATTAGCTATAAGTAACTTCAATTCTAAAGTTGGAAGGACACTTCGACATTATTATAGCTCATCAAGACATATATTATCGAAAGCCAAAAGTACACTTATCCTGTGCTAAAAACTTCCACTATGAATAGACGAAATTTTGTTAATGAAAGAAACGATGTTGGTATAAAGATTAGCGTTATCATTTGTACCTATAATCGAGCTGAAAGTCTTAAAAGGGCATTAAACAGCATAATAGAAATGTCTGTACCTGAAGATTTATCATGGGAATTAATAATTGTCGATAATAACTCTTCAGACAATACAAAAGAAGTAGTTGAAAAATTTAAAACAGAATCAGGATTAAATGTTTCATATGTTTTTGAAAAAGAACAAGGACTATCTAATGCACGGAATAGGGGAGTTAAGGAAGCCAAAGGTGAGATTATTGCCTTTATTGATGATGATGTTATTGTGGATAGAAATTGGCTTATTAATATTCACAAGGCTTTCGAAATATATAATCCTGTAGTTATAGGAGGTAAAGTACTCATACATATTGAATCACCTGTTCCTAAATGGTTTTCAAATGCAGTAAGTGACCCTTTAGGTGGTTTTGATAGGGGTGATAATATTATCGTTGCAGACAATCAATACAATGGTATGATCGGTATAGGTGCAAATATGAGTTTCAAAAGAGAGATTTTTGATAAGGTCGGTTTTTTTAAAACAGATTTGGGTAGGAAAGGCAATAAATTGGGCATGGGCGAAGAGACTGATCTTTATTGGAGAATAAAAAATCATGGGGGGAAATGCATATATTATCCATCTGCAATAGTTTATCACTGTATAGACTCGAAGAAGATGACAAAGAATTATATTAGAAAATGGTTTTTTAAAATAGGAGAATGGTATTACTATTCAGATATGCTTCTAATGAAAGGTGCAAATTCAAAAATATTAGGAATTCCGTGGTGTAGATATAAAAAGGCTTTTAGAAATTTATTAGGATTACTATGGTATTGCCTTAGGAATTCTCGAGCGGATGTTTTTAGTAGAGAAGTCAGCATTATCTTTTTCCTCGGTTATTGTTTCAAACGAGTAAAAACATTTTTTGCACATTAGAAGGTATAAACATAAATATCCTAAAAATTAATATTTTTAAGAAGCTTTTGCTGTATGGATAAACAAGTCACAAATGCAAAAATAAAAACTTATAGATAAAAATATTGGTATGTAAAATAATGAAAAATATACCTTTAGTTAGCATTATAATGCCTCTTTATAATAAACGTCCCTATGTAAGACGTGCTTTAGAAAGCGTCCAACAACAAACATTTACTAATTGGGAACTAATTGTTGTAGATGATGGCTCTACTGATGGAGGAGCAGATATTGTTAAAGGGATCAATGATAACCGAATCCAGGTAATTCATCAGGAGAATAAAGGACCCGGTGCTGCGAGAAATGCAGGATTGGCTATTGCCAGAGGAAAGTATGTGGCTTTTTTAGATGCTGATGATGAATATCTGCCATTATTTCTTGAAAAAGGAATCATTTTGTTAGAGGATAAAACGGCGAATGTTACTATGGTGTTCACAGACTTTTATTATTATCCAGATATGAGAAGATATATGATATTTGAGGAAGGAGTAAATAGTAGTGTAATCGAAATTTCCCCAAAAACCGATTTGAAACTGATACGGAAGTTATGCTCTCACTGGACGTGTGCTGCTATTATGAAGACAGACATCGTCAGAAAATGGGGTGGTTTTTTTGATAAGTATAAATGTCTTTATGGTGAAGATGGGTTCTTATTTATTAAGCTTGTATTCAATGAAAGAATTAGCATAGTTCCTGAACCCCTTGTGATTTATCATACAGAAGCATCGGATTTATATGGCGGTTCTACTATAAATAAATGTTTTCCTGTTGCACCATATTTAGAATACCCTGAAGAAATTGTAAATGCATGTCCTTCAATGAAAGCAGATGTTTTAAAAAGAATGCTGGCGCAAATAGCTTTTAATAAAGCAAAATCTCTGGCTAAATGGGGTAAAAAGAAGGATGCACAGGAACTGATTAATCGCTTTGATCAAAATGATTACCCAACTCCTGAAAATAGTTTTAAAGTTCGTTTACTTGTAAATCTTGCCCCAGTATTACCAATTGTTCGTTGGTTTTGGCGATCTATTAAGTCAATTAATAGAAAAATAAAGGCATTATATTTTAAATTCTATTTGATATTTAGGAAAAATCCATGTCTCTCTGAAATTAACAGAGCTGGCAGAAATGAGTAGAGTCAAATTTATGGAATTTTTAAAGGAACATACCATATCTGCCTATGGATATAATGAAAAGGATTTTGAAAAGGACCAACAGATGATAGCTGAATATATAAGATTTGCTTGTAAATGAGTATGCTATAATTATGAAAAAAATATTCTGAATCGTTTAACAGAAAGCCTCAAAAAGCAATTTCCTGACAGGATAATAGCAGTTTATGTATTTGGTTCAAGGGTAAGAGGAGATCATGGGGAATGGTCTGATTTTGATGTCCTTGTGATCGTTAAGGATAAAACGCCAGAAATTGAGACTGAAATTATCAGCCTATTTGTAGATGAGGAAATACAAAGCGGTATCCCTTTTAGTGTTGTAATAAAAGATATTAAAGCCTTTAAAATGGAAAAAAAATTTAATACACCATTTTACGAAAACATTACGAAGGAAGGAGTTTTATTGTGGCTCTTTGTAAATCCAACCTCCAACTTTTGACCCATTAAAATATCATAAAAATGTATAGGATTAGAGGATTGGATGTCTTTCTATGATATTTTACTCCCAAAAGATATTAAGGCTCTTTCTCATTTCAAGTGGGTAACTTTATCTTTGCTTTTCCCCTCTATTAAGAGGGGATTAAGGGGTGTGTTTTTTAAGGACATTACCGTGAATAAATTATTGAATACTTCGAGCAAACCAACTGTCTCTGTCGTTATCCCACTTTATAATAAGGGAAAATACATCGAACGAGCTATATCTTCTGTGCTTGCACAAACCTACCCACCTCTTGAGATAATTGTAGTGGATGATGGCTCTACTGATGATGGACCTGAAAGGGTGCTAAAATTTAATGACCCGAAGATTACTCTTATAAGGCAGGAGAATAAGGGACCTGGTGCAGCGAGAAATGCTGGATTGGCTATTGCCAGAGGAAAATATGTGGCTTTTTTAGATGCTGATGATGAGTGGCTGCCTTCTTTTTTAGAAAAGGGGCTTAAGTTACTCGAAGATAAAATAGCAAATATCAGCATAGTATGGACAGGATACTATAGAACACCGGGTATGAAAAGAAATACTGATATATTCGGATCAATAAAAGAAGGTGTTTATGAAATAAATAATACTACTGATTTAAAGATGGTATATAAAATATTAAATCTTATTTGTACTTGTACTGCGATTATGAAGACTGATGTAGTAAGAAAGTACGGAGGATTCTTTGATAAATATAAATGTCTTATAGGAGAAGATCGATATTTAGCTCTTAAGCTATTATTTAATGAAAGATTTGGCATAATATCTGACCCTCTTTTAATTTATCATACAGAAGCATCAGATTTGAGTGGTTTTTATTTAAAAGACAATTATACCGTTCCTCCATATATATTAAATCCTATAGAAATACTTGATTCATGTCCAAATGAAAAAAAAATAATTTTTAAAAAATTATTGGCTATTTGTGCTCTGAAGGAAGCGGAATCTATAGCTAAATTAGGAAAAGGTAGAGAATCTCAAGACTTACTTAAGTATTTTCCCTTTAAATATTACCCATTAAAAAAGTTTAATTATGTTCGCTTGCTTATAAAATTTGCTCCACTATTACCACAAGTTCGCTCGGTTTGGAATTCTTTTAAATCGATAATGAACATTCTGAGACTAGAGAGTTGGGCATGAAATGAATACAATTGCAGATATAATTAAAATTTCAAAATTGCATTTTTATAAAAATTGTATTTGGATTACTGTTTGTGTATTTTTTGTCATAATTATATCAGTAACCATAGCCTTAGAAAATTTTCTTTGTGTTGGTTTATTGCTATCACCGATATTAATTTATCTTTCTATTAAAAAACCTTTTATTTTCCCCTTCGGGGCATACGTTTTTCTTTTACCTTTCGATCAGCTTTTGGCATTAGCAAATACTGCAGGAGGGCCAACACTAACGAAATTCCTTGGGGTATTAACTATCTTTGTATTAATACTGAAAGGCTCTTTCGAAAAGAAAATAAATTTGCCAGATAGGATCGTGATATGGTGGATATTTTTTGTTCTATATGGCACATTTTCAATATTATGGGCAATTCAACCAACACTTGTTTTAAGTAGAATTCCAACAGCCATTGGTCTATTGATTCTTTATCTTTTAGCTACTTCATATAAAATTCAGGAAAACGAATTTGACATGCTTAAATGGTGTATTGTCGGAGGAGGAATTATCTCATCTGTATTAATAATATACAATTTTAGGTCTTTAGCAACTATTGAGAGAGTTACAATACAATTCGGGGAAAGAGCTGCAGAATTAAACCAATTACCATTTGATCTCTTTATTCCTGTCGCTCTTTGTATAGAAAAGATATTTAATGCAAGAAAATCATTGGTAAAAGTTATGTTTATTTTTTTTCTCAGTATGATTGTTTTCGCGATTATTCTTACAGGATCGAGAGGAGGATTTATAGGAGTGGGTATAATATTTATTGTATATATTATTTCTTTAAAGCGGAAATTATCAATGCGTATCATATTAGTAATTATTGGAATTATTCTATTATCGCTTACTCCAAGTTTTTTTATTGAGAGATTTAAAGAAGCTAGTGAAACAGGTGGTTCAGGAAGAATTTTTATTTGGTCTAATGCTTTTAAAGCCTTGAGAAATTATTGGATTATTGGTGCAGGGCTAAATAATTTCTCTCAAGCATATGGAGAATGTGGCCATTTTACACCTTTTTCCAGTATATATAGGGGTTCACATAATATATATCTCGGAATCTTTGTTGAGCTTGGGATTATAGGTTTTTCAGTATTAATTTTGGGAATTAGAAAGCATTATCAAATAATAAAATTACGAATTACTCATCATGATAATAATACAGTTATGCTTAAAGCGTCTTTTTGGGCTATGCTTGTTGCAAGTTTTTTCCTTGATACTTTCTGGTACAAATCATTCTGGTTACTCTGGATGATGATAATGATGCACCACAATATTATGAAGAGAAAAAATGAATTTAATTTCGAAACATCAGACATTAAAACTTTCAACTACAAGTTTGAATAATTTAAAACTTTAGCATTTAAAAACTTTACTGATACAATTTTCCATTGACAACAAATAATATAAAAGAATTAAAATTGATTATCTCAAACCTTTTTATAAAAACTTTTCGTATTTGAAATTTAAACAATTTATGGGGGTTTATCATGCCACAAAAAAAGAAAAACAAAAAATATATTTTATTGTTACTTATCCTCTTTTTTTCTTTTTTAAATGACATTAATGCTTATGCTGAAATTATTATAGACAATGGGCAACCTGGGACATCCTACACAGGGAGCTGGTCTGTATCAGGTGGCACACAGCCTTATGGGGCAGACAGTTTATGGTCTCGTGATGGAGCCACATATACATGGCAATTCAGTTCTCAGCCAGCAGGAATTTATGAAGTATACATGTGGTGGTCAGGGTATGCATCGAGGGCAACTAACATAGCAGTAGATATAACACATGGGGGTGGAACGAGCAGGGTATATATCAATCAACAGCAGAATGCAGGGAAGTGGAATAGTCTTGGGCAGTATTATTTCAACTCAATTGGAAGTGTTACGATAATTGCAGCGAATGGCTCTACAGTGAGCACCTGTGCAGATGCTGTAAGGTTTGTCTACATATCAGGAGGAGGTGGGGGGAACGCACCACCTGTAGCGATAATAGATTCTATTAGTCCCAATCCAGCTCTTCCTGGTCAGGTAGTGACTTTTTCTGGTCATGGGACAGATGCCGATGGAGATGCTATAACAGGATACAACTGGCGTTCAAGTATTGACGGACAATT
>JBNAVX010000084.1:0-11216 GCA_049700155.1 Thermodesulfovibrionales bacterium | reverse complement strand
GAATACGACATTATTTATAGGGAGGTAGGTTAATTTAAATCAACCCCTTGAAGATGAAGGATATTTAAAGAATTTACTTAAAAACTTTTGACAATACGTATAAATTTAAGAGGAGGTAAAGATGAAAGTAAGCGATATAATGACAAGAAATGTATATACAATCAGTCCTGACAGTACTCTGAGAGAGTGTGCAGAAGTCCTTGATAAATACAAAGTTAACGGGCTTGTTGTAGTTGAAAGAGAGAAGGTTGCAGGAGTTATTACGAAGGCTGATATTTTCAAGGCGATACTGCCACGTTATCCGGATATAATTGAAGAGGAAAAATATATATCTGACCTTGAATACATTGAAGAACGAGTTAATAAACTTCTTGAGATGAGGGTAAAAGATATCATGGGAGCTCCTCCAATTACAGTTACGAGTAATATGCCTATTGTAAAAGCAGGCTCCACAATGATCCTTCGCAGGGTAAAACAAGTGCCTGTTGTAGATGATGGAAAACTCGTAGGTGTTATTACTCTGACGGATATTATCAATAATTTGCTGAAGAAGTTGAAATAATAAAAGGCTTATTTAAAGCTATGTTCTTCTGAAGGGAATATGCCCTTCTCCACCTCTTCTTTGAAGGTCTTGATTGCCTTGAGGGCTTCATCCTTCAGATTTACATATCTCTTTGCAAATTTAGGTAAAAATCTCTCAAAAAGTCCTATAACATCGTGAAGAACGAGAACCTGCCCATCACAATATGGTCCTGCACCTATTCCGATAGTCGGGATCTTTAGCTCCTTTGTTATCTGCTGAGCAAGCTTCATTGGAATTGCTTCGAGTAAGACCGAAAAAGCTCCTGCTTCCTCTGCAATATGTGCTTCTTCGATCAATCTCTTTGCAGACAATTCAGTCCTTCCTTGTATCTTATATCCACCTATTCTGTGGATTGATTGTGGAGTCAGACCAATATGCGCCATAACAGGTATATCTGCCTTTGTCATCGCTTTAATACGGTCTGCTATCTCTGTGCCACCTTCAATCTTTACTCCAGAAGCACCTGCCTCTTTTAAAAATCTACCCGCATTTCTGACCGCCTCCTCAATACTTATCTGATAGGACATATATGGCAGGTCTCCGATCACCATCGCATTATTAACAGCCCTTGATACAATCTTTGTATGATAAATCATCTCATCCATTGTAACAGGAAGGGTGTTTTCAAGTCCCTGGACGACCATAGCTACGGAGTCTCCCACAATAATTGCATCTATCCCAGCCTCATCAACAATTCTTGCAAAAGGATAATCATAGGCAGTAAGCATCGTGATTTTTTTATGTTCTATTTTTTTCTTTAAAAGATCCTGGATTGTTATCTTGGACATATTTGTTCCTCCTTCTGATGCGAAGTTATCATGTCAATTACTCAAGGGTTGAGTTGTTCTTAGTTGTCGTTTTGTCATTGGCCAGTGACTAATGACTATGGACTATTTTTAGTTATTTTAACGGAAGCCTTATTCTGAATGTAGTCCCTTTTTTACTGCTATCAACAAATATATTCCCTCCATGAGATACAATTACCTTTTGTACTATTGAGAGACCAAGACCTGTGCCCCCTTCTTTTGTTGTAAAGAAAGGTAGAAAGATTTTATCAATAATATTCTCTGGAATCCCTGGACCTGTGTCTTTTAAGAATAACTCAATAAAATCTCTTGCAGAGGCTCTTATAGAAAGTTCTCCTCCAGTGGGCATAGATTCAACCGCATTCTGGATAAGATTTGTAAATGCCTGCCTTAAAAGGACCTCGTCTCCCTTAATCAGTGGCACATCATCAAAATCAATATATGTTTTAATGTCATCTCTTCCTTTTATGACTTCTGTCAGACATTTCTCAATAGTAGCTTTCAGGTCAACATCAGATATGTTTAATTCAGCAGGCTTTGCAAAAGATAGAAAGTCAGAGATGATCCTGTTCATAACATTAATCTCTTTTGTAATAGCGGCTACTGTTGGTTTTAAGGATTCATCTACTTTTTTTGAAAGAAGCTTGGTATAGCCAGCTATAACTCCCATAGGATTTCTCAACTCATGAGCTATCCCTGCAGATATTTCACCAAGGCTTGAGAGTCTTGACCTGAGCTCCATCTGTGCTTCAAATGCCTTAATCTCAGTAATATCAGTGAAAATAAGTATCTGACCTATTGTTTTTCCGTTTTTGTCCTTCAAAGGAGATAGATTTAATCCAAGCCATATTTTTCTATTAGAAGGTGTTATATAGCCTATCTCTCCACGCTCTACGACCTTTTTTTCTGCAATGATGTCTGTTAGAGGGGACCTCAACACCTCTGTGTGGTGTTTTCCGAGAACTAGATCCCTATTAATCTCAAAAACCTTTTCTGCGGTCTTGTTTATTTTCGTTATCCTGAGCTCTTCATCAAAACTCATTACACCACTTGGGACGCTCTGAAGGATATTTTCATTATACCCTTCTATAGTTAAAGCCCTGTCCTCGGCTTTCTGTCTTAGATTTTCAAGTTCTTTTTCTTTTTCCTTTAGTTTTGATACAAGTTCATGAAATGTGTCAACAACAAAGCCTACCTGTGATAAATCTTTACGCTCGCTGTCCTTCTGGGTATTGTAAAGACGTCTTAATGTCTTGAGCAGGTAAAAAAATACAAATACAAGAACGATAAGAGTAAAGACAAGAGAATAAAAAAATATCATGTCTGTCTTCATGTATTTAATATCTTCGAAATAATAGTGTGTAATATGATAATATCTCCTGACCAAAGAATAATGTAATTACAATTCCCAAGGCAAGAAAAGGACCAAAAGGAATCTTTGTATCTTTTGGATTTCCTCTTAAAAGGATGAGAATTATACCGATGACAGTACCTGCTAAACTCCCGAAGAATGTTGTGAACAAAACACCTTTCCAACCAGAGACTGCACCAACCATAGACATCATCTTTATATCTCCACCACCAAGTGCCTCTTTCTTAAAGATAGCAGAACCTGAAAGAGCGATGAGATAAAATATTAAGAAACCAGAAAAAGCTCCTAAAATAGATTTTTTAAATCCGAGCATTGACGATCGCAAAAAGGGATCCGGAAGTAAGAACGAGCCTGCTAAGATGCCAAGAAATATCCCGGGTATTGTAATGATGTCGGGTATAATCTGAAAATCAAGGTCTATGAATGTTATTACTATGAGGGAAGATAGAAAGGCAAAATATATTAGAGTATGCCATCCTATACCAAATTTCCAGATTGCAAAAACGTAAAACAAACCATTAAGGAACTCAATTAATGGATACCTTGTAGAAATCCTTGTTTTACAGAACCTGCACCTCCCTCTTAAAAATAAATAACTCAGTATGGGTATATTATCCCATGCTTTTATAGGGATGTTACATGAAGGACATCTTGATGAGGGTATAATTATAGATATTTTTCGAGGTATTCTATATATACATACATTAAGAAATGAACCCACTATAAGACCAAAAATAAAAGGAAAAATATATATCATTATAATAAGTATTATGTTTACACAGTTTTCTCAGTTTACTCAGTTTGCCTGGTTTACACAGTTTTCTCAGTTTACCTGGTTTAAACAGTTTACTTGGTTTATACAGTTAATGAGTAAAAAATACAATCTACAACGCTTTAAACTAAGTAAACTAAGTAAACAAAGTAAACTAAGTAAACTAAGTAAACAATATAAACTTAAAGAATAATGTTGCTTATTTCTGATGCCTTCTTCTTTGTTGATTCGATCTCCTTATCAATTCTTTCAATTTCGCTCAATGCATCAGAGATAATACCATCCTTTAAAATATGGATATTTGAATATCCTTTCATTTCATAGACACGGTTGCCAATTTTTTTCAATAGCTCATCCTTTTTCTTCTCAAGCTGTTCTGATTGTTGAAGGAGCTTTATCACAGAATATTCTATCTTAATTCTTTCTGAAAGCAGTGAAGAGAACCACTTTATTTTCTCTATTCCACTCACAAAATTCTCTTTTAATCTCTTTAACATAATCTCTTACCTTTTAGTCATCAGTCATCAGTCATCATTCATTATTAGACCCAGCCCATTTACCAGTGACTATTGACTATTGACTTTTAGTTCATCCTGTCTTAAATAATTCAATCTTTCCTTTCCAGAATGTCTCAACTGCATTTCGTAAAGAAGGCATGTTATTAAGAAAAGGGTCTTTATCAATAAGAGTAAATGCCTCTTTTCTGGCTATGTTGAGCAAGGGGGCATCTCTTACAATGTTTGCTATTCTTAGGTCAGGCATTCCTGACTGTTTTGTACCAAAAAACTCACCGGGTCCCCTTATATTCAGGTCTTCCTCTGCTATTCTGAATCCATCATTGCTCTTAACCATTATATTAAGTCTTCTTCTTGCATCGTCACCATAAGGTTCATAAGCTATGAGCAAGCAAGAAGAAGCATAGGAACTTCTACCAACCCTTCCCCTCAGTTGATGAAGCTGTGAAAGTCCAAACCTTTCAGCATGGATTATAATAATAAGTGAGGCATTAGGGACATCTACTCCGACCTCTATCACTGTTGTACATACGAGGAGATCAATCTCACCAGACTTAAAGGATGTCATAATCTTCTCCCTTTCTTCTGGTTTAAGCCTTCCATGAATAAGTCCAACTCTGAGGTCAGGAAAAAGTTTCTCGAATGCATTCTTACCCATTATTGCTGACCTGAGGTCTGTCTTCTCAGATTCCTCTATAACAGGGTAAACAACATAGACCTGTCTTCCTTTATTTATTTCTTCTCTTATTTTTTTATAGATAGCATCTTTCTGCTTTGAACTGAATAAAAATGTCTGAACTGGAACCCTGTTAGGAGGCATCTCATCGATTATTGAATAATCAAGGTCACCGTATAAAGTAAGGGCTAAAGTTCTGGGTATAGGGGTAGCAGTCATGACGAGAACATCTGGATTGAGACCTTTTTTCCTTAATAGCGCCCTTTGCATCACACCGAATCTATGCTGTTCATCTATTACAACAAGACCAAGATTTTTAAATATTACACCTTCCTGTATGAGTGCATGTGTTCCCACAATGATATTAATCTCACCTGAAGCGATCTTTGTTCGTAAGGCATCACGCGTCACTCGTAATGTGTTTGTGCTTCCTGTGAGCAGGCATATCCTTAGACCGAGATCTTGAACTATTTTATATATATTTAGATAGTGTTGTTCAGCGAGTATCTCTGTTGGGACCATAAGGGCTGACTGGTATCCACATTCAGATGCTACAGCCATCGCCATCAAAGCAACAATTGTCTTACCACAACCAACATCACCCTGAATAAGCCTGTTCATAGGATGTGGTCTTTTCATATCCTCAAGTATCTCATTAAAAACCCTTTTCTGTGACTCTGTGAGTCTGAACGGTAGGATATCAATAAGTTTTTTAATAAGAATCCCTTTTGGTTTAAAGGCTATCCCCCTTTCAACTATCTTTCCTTGCTTCAGTCTGGCAAGTCCAAGCTCGAGCATAAAGAGTTCATCAAAAGAGAGCCTCCTATGAAATCTACTGCTCCCTCTGTTAAGGGCTTCTATATCAGAACCGTTATTAGGGAAGTGAATATTGGCAATAACTTCAGAAAGGGAGGGGAGGTTATTTCTTATTAGAATCTCTTCAGGTACCGGGTCAATAATATCATTAATATAAGAATGGACAATATTGAACATTATTGACCGCATCTGTCTTACACTCAGTCCACTCGTTACTTTGTAAATAGGGACTATCCTGTTTGTATGAATAAAGGAATCATCACCTGATTTCAACCCAGATTCGTGTGTATCATCTAAGATCTCATATTCAGGATTGTCCATCTCAAAACCAATCCCCCAATAAGGATTAGCCTTAACAGTTCCACATAATATTACTTCCTGACCGACTCTGAAGTTCTTTTTCATAAAGGGCTGATTAAACCACTTTCCTTTTAAAATGCCGCTACCGTCATTCACCACAAGTTCAAAGATTTTTATGTCTTTTCGGGGAGTGTGTATTATTTCGGCAGAGACAACTTTTCCTGTTATAGTCTCTATATTGCCATATCTAAGCTCGCTTATCTTTTTGAGATTACTTCTGTCTTCATATCTATAAGGAAGGTAATAAAGGGCATCCTTAACAGTATTAATACCAAGACGGTTAAGTAATTTTGCCCTTTTTGGTCCCACTCCTTTTATATATTGAATATGAAACTCTGAAAGGTCTTTTCCCCTTTGCATCAATCCAGTTTTGATTTAATAAAAAGGAATAAAAAAATATTAAAGTCATACAGCTTGCAGCACATTATTTATCAACTTGAGGAGACTGATGTGATTTCTCAACCTCTTCAGTTCTTATCTTTGAATATTCGCTTTCACTCAGGATATCAATATCCCATCCTGTTAATCTCATAGCGAGTTTAACATTCTGACCTCTTTTACCTATTGCAACAGATAATTGATCGTCACTAACAACCACCATTGCTGTTTTGTCTTCTTCATTTATTCCTATCCTCTCAACTGATGCAGGACTTAGTGCTCTTGCAATAAGCATTCTTGGGTCATCTGTCCATGGGATTATATCTATTCTTTCACCTTTCAATTCCCGAACAATTGACTGGACCCTTGTTCCTTTCATACCAACACATGCGCCCACGGGGTCAATGGTTTGGTCTTTAGAGTATACTGTGAGTTTCGTCCTTTCTCCAGGTTCTCTTACTACATTTTTAATTACCACAAGTCCCTCGAATATCTCGGGGACCTCCATCTTGAATAGTGACGCAACAAATTGAGGGTCAGTCCTTGATAGCATGATAGTTGGACCTTTTGTTGTAATCTTTACATCTTCAATAATTGCCCTGACTGTGTCTCCTCTCTTGAGTGTCTCATTGGGAAGGACATCTTTTACAGGAAGGACTGCCTCTGTTTTACCTAAATTAAGGAAATATGCTCCTTTTTCTTTACGCATAACCTGACCACTTACAATAGTACCTATCTTGTCTTTAAATTCATTATAGATTGCGTCTCTCTCAGCCTCTCTCACCCTCTGGAATATGACCTGTTTTGCTGTCTGTGCTGCTATTCTACTGAAATCATGCAGGTCTATAGGAATATTTATTGTGCTACCTTCAATCGCTTGAGGAGAGATCTTACGAGCTTCTTCCAGGGATATTTCCTCATTCTTATTAGTTACAGTGGATACTATTTTTTTTGTCTCAAAGGCTTTAATATCACATGTTTTTGGGTCAATTGTGAGATCTATATTAGTTCTACCTCCAAGCCTTTTTCTTGCAGCAGTCAGGAGTGCAGACCTTAATGCCTCAATAAGTGTATCTTTTGATATGCCTTTTTCTCTGCTTATCTGGTCTATAAGATAGAGGAGCTCTTTTGGCATTTAAGCTCAACCTCCAGTCTTGCTTTTGAGATCTTTTCAAAAGGGATATCTATCTCCTGCCCATTTACTAAAAGCCTTATATATTCACTATTTGTTTTCAAAATCCTTCCAACAAAAATATTCCTGTTATTTATATTTTCAAAAGTGACTATCCTTGCAAGTTTACCAATATTTTTTTCAAAATCCCTTTTATCTCTAAGGGGTCTATCGAGTCCCGGAGAGGAGACTTCAAGGGTATATGAAACAGGAATGAGGTCTTCAACATCAAGAATTGCTTCAAGACTCCTGCTAAACCTTTCACAATCTTCAAGAGTGACACCACCTTCTTTGTCAATCGTAACCCTGAGCATAAATCTCTCTCTCCCAGAGAGAGAGATGTCAAAGATCTCTAATCCCTGTTCATCAGCAACTTTTTTTGCCATTTCAGTAACCTTATTTTTAATTATCTCCATTTGTAAATACCTCTAAAACAAAAGAGTGGAAAAACCCACTCTTTACAAAAGACCAGATTGAACTGACATAATATATCAATTTTGGGCTTGAAAAATCAAGAAACCCTTATCTTCTCGATTATCTTAGAAGTTGAGATTCCTTTTACATATGGAAGACTGTAAGTCTCTTTAGCAATATCAGAACCTACAATATCCTCTTTCTTCCAATCACCTCCTTTTACAAGCACATCCGGTTGAACCAACTTGATTAACTCATAAGGTGTCTCTTCATCAAAGATTACAACATAGTCAACCATCTCAAGAGAAGATAAAATCTCTGCTCTGTGGTTCTGTGGATTGAACGGTCTATTTGGCTTTATCTTCGAAATAGATAAATCTGAGTTTAATCCTACAATAAGTAGGTCTCCAAGTGTCTTTGCCTCTTTCAAATATCTAATATGACCAACATGTAAGATGTCAAAACAGCCATTAGTGAAGACTATCTTTTTTCCATTAGCCTTTTCCTTATCTATAACCTTTTTTAATTCATCCCGTTCTAATATTCTGCCCATAATAGTAAAAGTCATCAGTCAATAGTCAATTGACTGTCTTATGAGTATCTCTTTTGCCTTCTGGATTATATCTTTTTCATTCTTATGAGTAGCTATTTTTAGTGCATCATCTATTTTGAACCATGCAGCTTTGTCTACTTCCCAATCGTGCTTTGATATATCTCCACTCTCATATTCAAGAAGATAAAAGTGCACTGTTTTCCTGCATTTTGCCTTTTCTTCTTTAAGATAATACCAATAATTTATCTCTCCAAGTTTTTTTATGATCCTTCCTTTAAGCCCTGTCTCTTCTGACACCTCTCTTATTGCGGTCTCATCTGGTTTTTCTCCTTTATCAACAGTGCCTTTTGGAAGGCACCATACTTTGCCGTCCTTTACTGCAACGAGTGCTATCTCAAAAGAAGAATTGTGTTTCCTGAAGATAACCCCTCCTGATGAGACCTGTCTTATGACATTACCCTCTCGCCTCATGGAAAGGTTTTACCTGTAATTATTCTCATAATATCATTATAGATTGCAAAAGCCATTATAAAAAGTATAAATGCTAACCCTACTCTCTGGGCAATACTAATGAACTTTTCATTTAATGGTTTTCTCCTTATTGCTTCTATTCCTAAGAATAGAATATGACCTCCATCAAGTATGGGAATAGGTAATAGATTCAGCACACCAAGATTTATGTTTATGATAGCCATGAACAAGAAGAAATTTAATAACCCTTGAGATGCCTGTTCTCCAGCCATCTGCACGATAAGAATAGGACCTCCTATAGTCTCCATTGGGATAATCCTCTGAATAAGCTTAATAATAGAGACGACCGTGAGAACTGAGATATCCCATGTCTTCCTGAATGAATCAGTCAGGGCTACGTAAATACTACTCTTTCTAATGAAGGTATTTCCTGATGGTTTTATCCCGATAAGGCCGATCTCTTTGTTTTGACCGAAGATGTCTTTTACTATCTTTTTCTCAGGTGTAATAGAAAATAAGATAACGTCTTTCTGTCTTTTAACCTCAAATTTCAGGTTCCTTCCAGGACTATTATGGATAATTTTCGTCATCTCATCCCATTGGTTTATCTTTTGACCGTCAATGGATAGTATAGTATCACCTTTTATTAAACCTGCACTTTCTGCAGGAGAGCTGGATAATACCTCTCCTATCTCAGGAAGTAAAACAGGTAAGCCATATATAAAGATAATAGAAAATATAATTACTGCGAATACGAGATTAAAAAATGGTCCTGAAAATACTATAATGAATCTTTTCCAAACAGGCTGGTTGCTATAAGAAAACGGCTTGTCTTCTTCTTTTAATTCTTCTCCAGGCTCCTCGCCAAACATCTTTACATATCCACCAAAAGGGATTGAAGAGATGAGATATTCAGTATCTCCATATTTTTTTGAAAAGATTTTGGGTCCAAATCCAAGAGAGAATTTAAGAACTCTTACACCTAAAAGTTTTGCTGACAGAAAATGTCCTATTTCATGCACAAAGATAATAACTCCAAGAAGGACAATCGCTGATAGAGCCGTCATCTCTTGATTTCCTTAATTACTTCCTGTGCTTTTTCCCTTGCCCATGTGTCTGCTTCTAATATAGCATTTAGATCTGAATCAGGTTGTCTTTTATGTTCTTTCATAGTCTCTTTTATTACTTGAGGTATCTCGGTAAATCTAATCTTGCCTTTCAGAAATGCATCTACTGCAACCTCATTTGCAGCATTCAATACCGAAGGCATGGTACCACCGATCTTCATTGCCTCATAAGCATAGGAAAGACAGGGAAAGCTATGGCAGTCTGGTCTTTTGAAAACAAGTTTTTCTATCCTGAAAAGTTCCAGACTCTTCATCACATCTTTAAGCCTCTCAGGATAGGAAAGTGCATACGCAATAGGACCTCTCATATCCGGGACTGAAAGCTGTGCAAGACAGCTTCTATCACTAAATTCAACTATTGAATGAATAATGCTTTGAGGGTGAATCAATATGTCTATCCTCTCAGGTGGAAGTCCAAAGAGGAAATGGGCTTCTATCATCTCAAAGCCTTTATTCATCAAGGTTGCAGAATCGATACTGATCTTCTTACCCATACGCCAGCTCGGATGGTTTAATGCATCCTTTGGCTTCATTTCCTTTAGTTCTTCAATTTTTCTACCCATAAATGGACCGCCTGAGGCAGTCAGTATGATTCTTTTGATATCAGATTTATTCCGTCCCTCAATGCATTGGAAGATAGCGCTGTGTTCACTATCTACAGGGATGATTTTTACTCTGTATTTTTCAGCCTCCTTGATAACGATTCTTCCTGCCATTACCAGTGCCTCTTTATTTGCAAGACCGATCATCTTTTTTGAATGTATTGCAGAGATTGTGGGAATCAAACCAGCAGATCCGACAATAGCTGAGAGGACAAAGTCAGAATTTTCATAGCCTGCAACCTGTGCAATTCCTTCACTTCCAGAAAGTATATTAACAGAAATGCTCTTTTCTCTCAATCTCCTTTTAAGTTCTTCAGATGCCTTCTCAGAAGCAACAGCAACGACCTCAGGAGAAAAGGTCATTATCTGTTTTTCAAGGAGGGCTATGTTCTTGCCTGCGGTCAATGCAACGACCTTAAAACGATCTCTATGCCTTGAGATAATATTAAGGGCATTTTTACCAACAGAGCCTGTTGAACCAAGAATAGTTATACGCTTTACCATGTCTAAATACCAAATCTTGATATGTAATCTCTAACCCACTAAATTCATAAATTTATGAGTGAAGCTCCCCGACTAAAGTCGGGGCTTCACTTTCTT
>JBNAVX010000083.1:0-11244 GCA_049700155.1 Thermodesulfovibrionales bacterium | reverse complement strand
GGGAATGTCTAGACATGTCAGTGCATTATGTCTAAAGTCTATCGGCAAATTTGGGAGCATTAGGGAGCTTGAGATAAAAAGATAAATATGTAAGAATAGAAGACAAATTTTTGAAAAGACAAGATTCAGATACTTTTGTGCATTTCTTTAAATATCATAGGAATGAGCTATTTGCAGAGGATGTCTCGATCAGATCACTTGCAGAAAAATATGGCACGCCCCTTTATGTGTATAGTTTTAACACACTGCTAAGACACTTCAGAGCATATACTGAGGCATTTAAAGATTATCCACACATAATCTGTTTTGCACTCAAAGCCAATTCTAATATCTCGATACTTAGACTCTTCGCCAAGCAAGGAGGGGGTGCTGATGTTGTATCAGGAGGAGAGCTTTATAAGGCATTGAAGGCGGGCATATCTCCTAACAAGATAGTTTATGCAGGCGTTGGCAAGACTGAGCAAGAGATTAGATTTGCATTAAAGTCAAAGATATTGATGTTCAATGTAGAATCTGAAAATGAGCTTCAAGAGATAAACAGGATTGCTTCTACTATGAAGAAAAAGGCTCCTGTTGCATTAAGGATTAATCCTGATATAGACCCTGAGACGCATCCATACATAGCAACCGGTCTTAAGAAACACAAATTTGGTATCCCATTAGAAGATGCTATTGAATATTATCGTATAGCATCAAGATTAGAAAACATAAATGTCATTGGAATACATAAGCACATAGGCTCTCAGATAACTAAGATATCTCCATTTGTAGATGCCCTTAAGAGTTTACTTATCTTGATAGATAAACTCAGCTCTGAAGGTCTTAAAATAGCCTATCTCGATATCGGAGGTGGTCTTGGTATCACATATAATGATGAAGAACCCCCAGTACCAAAAGACCTTGCGGAAAATCTTCTCCCTTTGCTCAGAGGGAAAAATCTGACATTAATAATAGAACCTGGTAGGTCTATTGTTGGCAACGCAGGGATACTTGTTACTAAAGTCTTATATCTCAAGAAAGGTGGAGAAAAAGAGTTTGCTATTGTAGATGCAGGGATGAATGACTTGATAAGGCCATCGCTCTACGGTGCATACCATCGAATCCTTCCTCTTATAAAGAAGAACAGAAGAACTGTTCTCTATGATGTTGTTGGACCTATATGTGAATCAGGTGATTTCATCGCAAAAGATAGAGAACTAAGGGAAGTAAAACAGGGAGAATATCTTGCAGTGATGAGTGCTGGAGCATATGGGTCTTCTATGAGTTCAAACTACAACTGTCGTCCAAGGGCTGCCGAAGTCATGGTAAAAAATAATGAACATTTTCTGATAAAACAACGGGAGACATACATGGACCTGCTCAGAAATGAAAATATCCCGTCATTTCTAAAATAGGAATTTTAGATGAAGATTAAATTCACAAAGATGCATGGCTTAGGAAATGACTTTATTCTTATAGACTGTATAAGCTCAAGGCTCAAGGTTCAAAGCTCAAAGTTAGAAGATTTAAGCGGAAAGTTATGCAACAGGCGATTCGGCATAGGCGCTGATCAACTATTGTTACTTTCTCCTTCAAAAATAGCTGATTTTAAGATGAGTATCTTTAATGCGGATGGTAGCGAAGTAGAGATGTGTGGTAATGGGATAAGATGCCTTGCAAAATATATATGGGAAAAACGTCTTTCTGATAAAAAGGTACTCAATATAGAGACACTCGCTGGTATTATTAAACCAGAAAAGGCTGGTGAGATGATTAAAGTTGATATGGGAGAGCCAGTTTTTGAACCAGAGAAGATACCTGTGAGAATAGTTGAAAGTTCAAAGTTGAAGGTTCAAAGTTCAAAATGGAAGAAGATTATAGATTATCCACTAAGAATAAAAGATAAACTTTTTTATATCACCTGTCTGTCTATGGGGAATCCACATGCTGTAATATTTGTTAAAGATCTCTCTGAGTTTCCAGTCTCTTTTTATGGTCCATTAATAGAAAAAGATCCAATATTTCCAAAAAGGACAAATGTAGAATTTATAGAGGTCATTAATCCAAACGAGGTAATGATGAGAGTATGGGAAAGAGGTGCAGGTGAGACAATGGCCTGTGGCACTGGTGCATCAGCTGTTGCAGTAGCGACAAATATCAAAGGTATTACAAATCGCACATTAACCGTGCACCTCACTGGAGGAGACCTCTTCATAGAATGGTCAAAAGACAACCATGTTTATATGACAGGTCCTGCTGTAAAAGTATTTGAAGGTGTAATTGAGATAGATTGATTCGTTTCATAAAAAACAGAAAGGAGGACAATATGTTTAAGGGTTCAATCGTTGCAATCGTAACACCTTTTAAAAAAGGAAAGGTTGATGAAAAAGCTCTTGGAGACCTTATTGAGTGGCACATTTCGCAGGGAACTCACGGCATTGTTCCATGTGGCACGACAGGTGAATCAGCAACACTTGATTATAAGGAGCACTACAGGGTGATCGAATTTACAATAGAAGCAGTGAATAAAAGGATACCTGTTATTGCTGGAACAGGTGCAAACGCTACTGATGAGACCATCATGATTACAAAGCAGGCAAAGAAATATGGTGCAGATGCTGCTCTACTTGTAACACCATATTATAATAAGCCAACTCAAGAAGGTCTCTACAGGCATTTTAAGGAAGTTGCTAAGGCAGTTGAGATACCTATCGTTCTATACAATGTTCCTGGGCGAACAGCTGTTAATCTCCTTCCATCTACAGTTGCACGTCTTTCTGAGATAGAAAATATTGTTGCTATCAAAGAGGCTTCTGGTGATATGAAGCAGGTTAGCGAGATTATAAGACTCTGCGGAGACAGGATAACTGTTTTATCTGGTGATGATTTCACGACTCTACCCCTCCTTGCACTTGGAGGTAAGGGGGTAATTTCTGTATCAGCGAATGTGGCTCCTAAAGAAGTGTCAACAATGTGTTCTTTATGGCTGAGAGGTAAATACGAAAAGGCAAGGACATTACATTACAAACTTGAGCCTTTAAATTCAGCTATGTTTATAGAGACAAACCCTATCCCTGTTAAGACAGCCCTTGCGATGATGGGTAAGATACAGGAAGAACTGAGACTCCCTCTCTGTGAGATGTCTCCTGCAAATAAAGAGAAGCTAAAAAAAGTCCTTGTTGATTTAAAGTTGATTTAGAAAAGGTACTTTTTGATTCTCTCTATATCCAGTGTTCTCATGGCAGCCTCTTCGATGGCGGATGGTTTTAATTCTTCAAGATACGGGAATACTCCAAAAATAGGGACTGTGCAAAGCTGTCTTATAACTTGAGGATTAGTCTTTTCAGCAAGTGAACCGTCAGAAGGCTGAGTATGATTAATAATAATTCCTGCAACGGTAATCCCTTCTTTTAATGCATAGTTTACAGTAAGCATGGTATGGTTGATAGTGCCGAGCCCCGGTCTTGAAACCACTATTACCGGCAGACCAAGATCTCTGATAAGATCAAGCACAGAATAATCTTTCTTTATGGGAACAAGCAGACCACCAATACCTTCAACAAATATGACATCATATTTTTTTGAGAGTTTTGAATATGCCTTTTTAATATCTTCAATATTTATATTAATCCCTTCAATCTCAGATGCAGGAAAGGGTGCAAGAGGATTTTCAAAACGGACCGGGTTTATCAGATCTATTGAATCATCTATACCAGCGATTTCTTTCAAAAATATGCTGTCAGATGGTATTAATGCTTCTTTTTTGAGTTTTGAGTTTTGAGTTTTGAGCTTTGGTTTAAAACATCCTGTTTCTACTGGCTTCATCCCGCATGAATTTAGCCCTAAAAATTTAGAGATCTTAATCAATGATGCTGTAAGGATGGTCTTGCCAACACCTGTGTCAGTACCAGTTATAAAAAAGCCTTTAGCCATATTCTCTCAGTGCCTCTATCAACTTTTCTATATCTTCATCAGTATGAGATGCAGTCACAGTTATCCTTATCCTCGGCTCTTTTACTGCTGGGGGTCTTATAGCAGGAGCATAGATACCTTTGTTAAATAAATGTTCAGATAACCTCAATGTATTTTCTAAGGTTCCTGTTCTTATAGGCACTATTGGTGTTTCGCTACTCATGATGTCATAACCTAAGACTTTTAACCGCTCTACAAGCTTTTCTCTATTCTCCCAGAGTTTTTTTACCAGTTCATCACCTTTTTCTATTACTTCTATAGCTGCCAATGCAGCAGCAATATTGCATACAGGGAGAGCTGTCGAGAATATGAAGCTCCTTGATGTATTTATCAGCCAATCAATAAGGTCATCATCTCCTGCAACGAATGCACCAAAGGATCCAATAGCTTTTGATAATGTTCCCATCTGTATGATCCATGATTGGGGACTTATGCCAAAATGTGTGAGCGTGCCCCTTCCATTGCCGAGGACACCAGTACCATGTGCATCATCTAAATATAGGACTGCATCATAAATTTTACAGAGTTCAACGATATCTTTTACAGGTGCTATGTCTCCTTCCATACTGAATACAGTATCAGTGATAACAATCTTTTTCTTTGAACCGTTTTTTTTGAGAAGCTCCTCAAGATAAGATACATCTTTATGACGGTATATAAGTGTTTCTGCTTTACTCAATCTGCATCCATCAATAATGCTTGCATGATTTAATTCATCACTGAATATCACTGTATTATCATCTGTAATGGAAGGAATAATTCCTATATTTGCTGAATATCCTGAATTCAAGACAAGGGCTGATTCTGTGTTCTTAAATTGTGCAAGCTTCTTCTCCAATTCTCTGTGCAGAACACAGCCTCCACCTAAGAGTCTCGAGGCAGAAGAACCGAATCCATATTCCTCAAAAGAAATTTTTGACTTTTCGATCACATACGGATGAGCTGAAAGACCAAGGTAGTCATTTGATGAGAAATTTATGAACTCTTTCTTCCCAAACTTTATTCTTGGTCCTTGTGGAGAAACCCTGTCCTTTATCTCCCTAAAAAGGTTGTTTTTCTTTAAAAAATCAAGCTTTTTTGAGAACATTAAGGTTATTTTAACACAATATAATATATATCCTTAATTCCTGTAAAAGAACACGCTTTAATCATGTCAGGAATGAAGATAAATCTAAAATTTTGAAAAAATCTATTTTTTTAGATATAAAGGTCTTGACAATCTTTTTTACTCTGTGATATGCTTCCGATGTTCCTAATCTCCTTATAGAAAGAGGGGGTAACTATGTTAGAAATTAACAAGTGGTTTTTCGTTTTAGTCTTAAATTTTATCGCACTCCTTTTTATACTCAATGCCATTCTCTTCAAGCCTCTCCTTAAAATCTTTAAAGAAAGGGAAGACACTGTTAAAGGTTCACTTGATGCTGCAAAGGAACTGGCTAACAGAAGAGAAGAAAGTATTTCACGCCTGAATAGAGAACTTGCTGAAGCAAGAAATAAGGCAAAGGAAATTTTTGAGGCACTTAAGGCTGAAGGTCTGCAGGTTCAGAAAGAGGTCCTCTCAAAGGCTGAGGCTGAGGCTTCTCAAATAATTGAAAAGGCAAGAGCTGATCTGAAGGCTGAGGCTGAAAAGGCAAGGGCAACCTTAAGGGCTGAGGTTGATAAATTCTCTGATGAAATAGTAAGAAAATTGGTGGGGGTATAATGAAGATTCTAAGCTTAAAATCCAAAAAGTTCATTAAGATTCTTTTAATATCTTTTTTATGTATCCTGAATCTTTTAGTAACAATTACTATCTATGCCTCTGAAGAAGGTGGAGAAGCACATACCTCTCTTTTTAAAGACTATCTCTGGAAGATAATCAACTTTGGTATTCTCGCATTCATTCTCTTTAAATTTGGAAGGAAACCTCTACAGTCATTCTTGAAACAGAGGGCTGAGCTGATAGAGAAGACCCTTAAAGAGGCGCAACAGGCAAAAGAGGCTGCCCAGAAGGCACTCCAGGAAGTAGAGGAAAGACTTAAGACAAAGGATAAAGAGATTGAGGATATAATATCTGCATCAAGACGTTCTGGTGAAGAAGTCCGTGATAGTTTGATTCAACAGAGTGATAAACTAAGGGAGAAGATATTGGAGCAGGCTCGTGTAAATATAGAATATGAATTAAAGAGTGCAAAAGAGGCTATTAAGGCAGAGGCAGTTGAGATTGCGATGGAGCTTGCTGAGAAGAAATTAAAGGAAAAATTAACAATAGAAGAACAGAAAAGACTCCTTGAAGAGTCTCTTGCTAAGATAGGGGGGAGAGGTTGAAAGGTTTAAAAGAGGCAAAAAAATATGCAAAGGCATTTCTTGATACTATAGGCATTGAAAATGCACCACAGGCTCTTACAGAGATCAGTGTTATTAATGACCTTATGGTCAAGAGTAAAGAATTTAAAAATTTACTTGTGAGTCCTCAGTTTACATTAGAGGAAAGGGAAAAGATAATTAAGATGCTCGCCGAAAAGATTAAGCTTTCTGATAAGGTCTTTAAATTTATAATGCATTTATCTGAGTTGGGGATTATTATTTATCTCTCCGAGATAATCAGAATAGCTACAAATCTTTACCTTGAAAAGAAGAGAAGGGCAAAGGCTTTGGTCATGACTCCTTTCGAGATAGGAAAGGATTATGAAGAGAGGCTTAAAACATCTCTGAAAAAACTTACAGACAGGGATGTGGATATTGAATATAAAGTAGACCCTTCCCTGCTTGGTGGGGTTCAGATAAAAGTTGGCAGTACTATTTATGATACGAGCATAAAAGGCCAGTTAAGGCTTTTAAAAAATGAGCTCATAAAGGGGTGAAATTATGGGTATTGAAATTAAGACAGAAGAAATAAGTGAACTTTTAAGGAAACAGATAACAGATTTTGAGAAGAAGGTTGATGTGAGTGAGGTTGGTGTTGTCACATATGTTGGTGACGGTGTTGCAAAGATATATGGACTTGACAATGCCATGGCTTCAGAACTACTCGACCTTCCGAATAATGTTGTCGGAATGGTTCTGAACCTTGAAGAGGATGCAGTCGGTGCGGTCCTATTTGGTGAGGATAAACTCATCAAAGAGGGAGATATCGCAAAACGCACAGGAAGGATTATGTCTTGTCCTGTTGGAGAGGCATTGATAGGAAGGGTTGTTGATGCTGTTGGTCGTCCAATAGATGGAAAAGGTCCTATAGATGCTAAAGAATACAGACCTGTTGATGTCGTCGCCCCTGGAATCATCAGGAGGCAACCTGTTAGAGAACCTCTTCAGACAGGGATTAAGGCGATAGACTCTATGATTCCTATTGGAAGGGGACAGAGAGAGTTAATCATTGGTGACAGGCAGACAGGAAAGTCAGCCCTCTTGATTGACACTATTATCAATCAGAAGGGTGAAAATGTTATATGCATTTACTGCATAGTTGGACAGAGGAGACCAGTTGTTGTTAGAACAGTTAATATACTTGAACAATACGGTGCTATGGATCACACAATTGTAGTTGCTGCTACAGCGAGTGAGCCTGCACCGATGCAGTATATTGCACCTTATGTTGCATGCACAATGGGTGAATATTTTAGAGACAAAGGAATGCATGCCCTTGTATGTTACGATGACCTATCAAAACAAGCTCATGCTTACAGACAGCTCTCATTACTTCTCAGACGTCCGCCTGCACGTGAGGCATATCCAGGTGACGTCTTTTACTTACATTCAAGACTACTCGAAAGGGCTGCAAAACTCTCTGATGAGTATGGAGGTGGTTCTCTCACAGCACTTCCAATAGTTGAGACCCTGGCAGGTGATATCTCTGGTTACATCCCAACAAATGTCATATCTATCACAGATGGGCAGATATTCCTTGAGACAGAGCTTTTCTATGGTGGTATAAGACCGGCAATTAATGCAGGTCTCTCGGTCAGCCGTGTTGGTGGTGCTGCACAGATAAAAGCTATGAGACAGGTAGCTGGAATGCTCAGACTTGACCTCGCACAATATAGAGAGCTTGCTGCATTCGCACAATTCGCTTCTGACCTTGATAAGGCAACCCTTGCACAGATAGAGAGAGGAAGAAGAATGGTTGAGCTTCTTAAGCAGGACCAATATGTGCCTATGCCTGTTGAAGACCAGATAATACTCATCTTCGCAGGAACACAGGGACATCTTGATGACCTGCCTGTTGAAGCAATAAAGAGCTTTGAGGAAGCTTTCCTTAGATATATAAGATCAGAGAAACAGGACCTCAGGAAAGAATTAAAAGAAAAGAAAGTAATAGAAGATGACCTGAAGGCAAAGCTCAATGATGCTATTATAGCTTTCAAGAATACATTTAAGGCACAGTTGACATAAGATGCAAGATTTGAAAATCAAAATCCAAAAAAAATTAATATATAACATTGATATTTAAATTTTGATTTTTGGAGGATAAATGCCAACCTTAAGGGATTTAAGGAGAAAAATAAAAGCAATCCAGAACACCAAGAAGATTACGAAGACGATGAGGATGGTTGCAGCTGCTAAACTGAGAAAGGTGCAAGACAGGATGCTTAATTTCAGACATTATGCTATGAGCATGGAGTCTGTACTTTTAGACCTTTCGAGAGTTGGAGAAAGAGAACTCCATCCTTTGCTCGCTGTGAGACCAAGAAAGACTGTTGAGGTTCTTGTACTCACTTCTGATAGGGGTCTTTGTGGTGGCTTTAATACGAGTATTTTGACGACTGCCTCAAAACATATTGAGTATCTAAAGAAAGAGGGTTTTGAAGTAAGCATTAGTGTTGTGGGAAGAAAAGCGAGGGATTTTTTCCGCAGGAGAAATATACCAATGAGGAAAACATGGGTTGGACTATCTGGAAGGATTACTTATGCAAATGCTCAAGAGATTTCAGGTGACCTTATAGAGAATTATATTAATGAGACATTAGATGAGGTTGTTCTTATATACAATGAATTCAAGAGCGTTGTATTGCAGAAGGTTACAATGGCAAGGCTTCTTCCAATAGGAGAGTTAGAGACAGAAGGAGCTCCTGTAGAAAAGGGTTCAATAGCTGTTGATTTCCTTTATGAACCTTCTCCAGAGGTCTTATTCGAAAGATTACTTCCAAAACATATAGAAATACAGGTCTTCAGAGCACTGCTTGAATCATCCGCTGCTGAAGAGGCAGCAAGGATGAGTGCTATGGAGCGTGCATCCAATAACTGTGATGAGCTCATAGCAAAGATTACTTTACAGGCTAATAAGGTCAGACAGGCAAGCATAACTAAAGAGCTTATGGATATCGTCGGTGGTGCTGAAGCCCTAAAGGCATAGTAATAGAGGAAATTATCAGCATATAAAGGAGGTTATTATGAATATCGGAAAGGTTTCTCAGGTTATAGGAGTCGTTGTGGATGTTGAATTCGAAAAAGAATTGCCTGACATCCTTGACGCTCTGAGGATAGACGAACCAGGTGACCCTTCAAAAGGCATACCTGAAATCCATTTAACTTTAGAGACAGTCGCCCATTTAGGAGAGAACAAGGTAAGGACCCTTGCGATGGGTTCAACAGATGGTCTTGTAAGAGGGATGAAGGTTGTGGATACTGGTCAACCTATCACTACTCCTGTTGGAAAAGCAGCCCTTGGGAGATTAATAAATGTTTTAGGTGAGCCGATTGATGAACTTGGTCCAATAGAGGGTGGAGAAAGGTGGCCCATCCATAGACCAGCACCAGACTTTACAGAACAGGTTGCTACTATGGAGCAGTTTGAGACAGGTGTTAAGGTCTTCGACCTCCTTGTGCCCTTTGTCAAAGGCGGAAAGATGGGAATGTTTGGCGGAGCTGGAGTTGGAAAGACCGTTATAATTATGGAGATGATCCATAATATCGCCATGAAGCATGGTGGTGTCTCTGTCTTTTGTGGTGTTGGGGAAAGGACAAGAGAGGGAAATGACCTTTATCTCGAAATGAAACATTCAGGAGTTCTTCCGAATGTTGCCCTTATATATGGCCAGATGAATGAGACCCCGGGAGTTAGAGCAAGAGTAGGACTTACAGGACTCACAGTGGCAGAGTACTTCAGAGATCAGGGTCAAGATGTTCTCATATTCATAGATAATATCTTCAGATATACACTTGCAGGTTCAGAGGTTTCAGCCTTACTCGGTAGGATGCCGTCAGCAGTCGGTTATCAGCCAACACTCGGAACTGATATGGGAGCATTACAGGAGAGGATTACAACTACAAAGAAAGGTTCTATTACTTCGATGCAGGCGGTTTATGTCCCTGCTGATGACCTTACAGACCCTGCTATCGTAACAGCGTTCTATCACCTTGATGGAACTGTTGTTCTTTCAAGACAGATCGCAGAGCTCGGTCTCTATCCTGCTGTTGACCCTCTTGATTCAACATCAAGGATCCTTGATCCAAAGGTCCTTGGTGAAGAACATTATAGTGTAGCAAGAAAGGTTCAGGCAATACTTCAGAGGTATAAAGAACTCCAGGATATCATAGCAATCCTTGGTATTGAAGAACTCTCAGAAGATGACAAACTCCTTGTTGCAAGAGCAAGAAAACTCCAGAGGTTCCTGAGCCAGCCATTCCATGTCACAGAGGTCTTTACAGGAACCCCGGGTGTATATGTCAAGATTGAGGACACGATAAAAGGGTTTAAGGCAATTGTAGAAGGCAAATATGACGATATGCCAGAACAGGCATTTTATATGGTTGGACCAATAGAACAGGCTGAGGAGAAGGCTAAAAAACTTGGCTGGACAAGACAGATATAAAAGGACAACGGGTGAGGGTTTAAAATGGAAAAATTAAGATTAGAGATTGTAACACCTGATGGCCTTATTTTTAACGGTGAAGTAGATGAGGTTACAGCCTCAGGAAGCGAGGGTGAATTTGGAGTCCTTCCAGGACATGCACCATTCCTCACGACCCTTAAGATAGGGATGCTGACAGCAAGAAAGGGAAATGAAGTTATGTATTTCTTTGTTAATAGTGGTTATGCAGAGGTTGGACCTGATAAGGTTGTTGTTCTTGCAGATAGTGCAGAAAGGGCTGAGGATATTGATGTTGAAAGGGCAAAGGCTGCTATGAAAAGGGCTGAGGAGAGACTCAAAAAGAGGGAAGAGATAGATTTTGCCCGTGCAGAGTCAGCACTGGAAAGGGCTACAATGAGGATACAGATAGCAGAAAAAAGAATAGCAAGATAAAGTAAAAAAATAACGAACAAAAAAGGCTATGCATTGCATAGCCTTTTTTGTTCGGACCCCCCTCAATCTT
>JBNAVX010000082.1:0-11371 GCA_049700155.1 Thermodesulfovibrionales bacterium | reverse complement strand
GAATTTAAATCCGCTCAAATACTGCATCTGCCAGGAATTTTATGAATAATATAGGCTAATTTATAGCAAGATGTGGTGTTTTCACTTCTGCTTATTTATTATTATAGTATAATATTATGTAGATTTTAGGGCATTAAGCTGGAGATATTTGGATATATAATAAAATGTTGAAAAGATTATTTTTCTTTACTGTCAAAGACAATGGATAGACCTAACAAATTATATGCTTGAATTGTCTGAATTTTTTGGTAAATTTTAATGCCTGGTGGTTTTAATACTAATTTACCTTATGAAGGTGAAATATACCATATACAAACAGAAGACAAAGGTATAGAGAACCCGAAGATAATCACATGTATATACTCAAAAGGTAAGATTATCGCATCTGAACAGATAAATTATACAGACATTTCAAGTTGCTCGGACTGCAAAGAGAAGGTCAGGAGATTAATGGCAAGCCAACATATTAAGATGATGAAGTATCTTATTGAGGGAAAATATAAAAAACATGAGAGAGAAGAAGGAGAGATAGTTGAGTAAATGGAACATTCATTTTCCATAGGAGAAAGAGATATAAACCTACTTGAGAAGCAAGCAAGATTGGTGAGGATAGAGATACTAAAGATGCTATCTATTGCTGGCTCAGGTCATACAGGCGGTTCATTATCTGCTGCTGATATAGTTACAGTGCTTTATTTTTCAAAGATGCGACACAGACCACAAGAACCAACATGGAGAGAAAGAGATAGATTTATCCTATCAAAAGGTCATGCTGCACCCTTGCTCTATGCTGTATTAGCAATGACAGGTTATTTCGACATCTCAATACTCAAGACATTAAGGAGATTCGGAAGCCCTCTTCAAGGACACCCATGCTCAAGGCTACTTCCTGGCGTGGAGATATCTACAGGTTCTCTTGGTCAGGGTCTTTCTGTCTCTAATGGAATAGCACTTGGGCTTAAATTAGACAAACTCAATTCAAGGGTCTATTGTCTTTTAGGCGATGGAGAGATACAGGAAGGACAGGTCTGGGAGGCTGCGATGACAGCAGCCCATTATAGGCTTGATAACTTATGTGCGATCGTTGACCTCAATGGTCTCCAGATTGATGGTCCTGTCTCACAGGTAAAGGCAATTGAGCCTGTTTCATCAAAATGGCTTGCATTTGGTTGGAATGTTATTGAGATTAATGGTCATAATATACAAGAGATACTTCGCAGTCTTGACGAAGCTGAAAAAGTGAAAGGAAAGCCGACCATTATTATTGCACATACTATAAAAGGAAAAGGTGTATCTTTCTTCGAGGGAAAAGTAGAATATCATGGGATTGCACCTACACAGGAAGAATTGAAAAAGGCTTTAAGAGAACTTGGGGAAGATGGATAAAAAGTCAAAGAGTATAAACAAGGATATATCAATTGCTACAAGGGATGCCTATGGAGAAGCCCTTCTTGAGCTAGGGAAAAGGCGTAAAGATGTCGTTGTCCTTGATGCAGACCTTTCTGGCTCAACAAAGACAGGTAAATTTGCAAAGGAATTCCCTGAAAGATTTTTTAATATAGGTATTGCTGAGCAAGATATGATCGGCACAGCAGCAGGACTTGCACTCACAGGAAAGCTACCATTTGCCTCTACCTTTGCTGTATTTGAAACAGGCAGGGCATGGGAGCAGGTAAGACAGACTATATGCTATTCAAATCTGAATGTGAAGCTTGTAGCTACCCATGGAGGTATAACTGTTGGAGAAGATGGCGCATCTCATCAGGCAACAGAGGATATAGCACTTATGCGGGTATTGCCTAATATGACAGTAATAGTCCCATGTGATGGGAAAGAGACTAAACAGGTTATTAATGCTATTGCAGAATATTATGGTCCTGTTTATGTGAGACTCGGACGGGCAAAGGTACCACAGGTGATGCCTGAGGAGTATGAGTTTATGATCGGAAGGGCTTATTCCTTTCATATAGGAAGAGATGCAAATATTGTTGCTACAGGAATTATGGTATCAATAGCACTTGAGGCATCTAAAATCCTTACTGAAGAAGGTGTGGATACAGGGGTAATAAATATGTCAACAATAAAACCACTGGATACAGATACTTTATTAACAGTAGCTAAGTCATGTAGTCTTATTGTTACTGCAGAGGAACATTCAATAATAGGTGGGCTCGGAAGTGCAGTGACTGAATTTCTTTCTGAGAATTATCCAATACCAGTCCATAGATTGGGATTAAGAGATGCATTCGGATGCTCAGGGACACCAGAAGAATTATTAAGATACTATGGTCTGACCTCTGAGGATATCATGAAAATAATAAAAAGTGCATTAAAGAAGTGATATACCTTTCCAACGTCTCAAAACATTATGATAATCAGACAGCCCTCAGGGATATAACTTTTTCAGTAGAGAAAGGGGAGATGCTTTTTATAACAGGTCCAAGTGGTTCTGGTAAGACGACTCTTCTAAAGCTGATATACCTTGCTGAGAGACCTGATGAAGGCACAATCACAGTAGGAAATTGGGACCTTAATACTATGAAAGAATCTGATATCCCTTCACTCAGACGGAATATCGGTTTTATATTTCAGGATTTCAGACTTTTGAATAATAAGAATGTGTATGAGAATGTTGCACTCTCCCTCAGAATAAGGGGAGTTGATGAAAAAGAATTGAAAGGTCGGGTATTTGATGCACTTAAAGAGGTTAATCTGAGACATAAATCAGACAGTTATCCTTTAGCCCTTTCAGGTGGAGAACAGCAGAGGGTTGTTATAGCAAGAGCCATAGTATCTGAACCAACGATTATACTTGCAGATGAACCAACCGGGAATGTTGATCCAGACACTGCAACAGGCATTATAAGGATGTTTAAAGATATTAATGCAAAGGGAACGACTATAATTATAGCAACTCATAACAGAGATTTGTTCAGAGGAACAGGCAGAAGGGTTCTGAAATTGGACATGGGAAATCTCGTCGGAGAAGTAGCAGGGTAATGATTCCATATCCATTCAGACTTGCTGTTCAGAGCTTCTTACATGAGAAATGGATAAACCTCCTTTCTATCCTTACAATATCAGCATGTCTTCTCATTACTGCCTTCGTGGCACTATTTATCTATAATGTTGATACCTTTACAAAAAAGCTTCCTGAAAAGTTCTCTTTGATAATCTATCTTAAAGACAATCTTTCGAACCAGGAGGTAGAAGAGATTAAAAATAAACTTCATAAAGAAGAATCCATCGAAACATTGAAATACGTCTCTAAAGATGAGGCATTGAACGAACTAAAAACAGAATTAAAAGATGCATCTTATATTCTTGAGGGTCTTGGAGAAAATCCTCTACAGGACTCTATCGAGATAAAACTTAAGAAAAATATTTTGGGACCTGAAGCAGTAAAGATACTCTCAACAAAAATTAAAGCAATAGAGGGAGTAGATGAGGTTGAATATGGTGAAAAATTTCTTTCCACTATTTACTCTTTAAAATTGGGCATAAGGACACTCGGCATAATATTTATTACTGTTATGTTTTCTGGTGTTATATTCATATGTTATAGCACTGTGAAGATTCTCTTTTATAGAAGAAAAGAGGAGATCGAGACATATAAACTTATTGGAGCTACTAAAGGCTTCATAAGGGCACCTTTTATTATAGAAGGAACAGCGATAGGTCTTTGTGGAGGACTACTCAGTCTTATAGGTCTTTTATCATTGTACTATATAGTATTTTTAAAATTGAGTATATCTTTACCCTTCTTTAAGTCAATCCTTTTTCCAGCTGAGCTCTCTTTTATCCTTCCTCTAACAGGTTTCTTTCTGGGAATTACAGGTGCTTTAATTGCCATAGGGAGAATAAGATATTGAGCAAAGAATATAGAGCAAAGAGTATGGAGCAAAAAACAAAGAGATATATATTTTTATATCTTTTATCACTGCTCTTGGCTTTAAGCACTCTGCTATATTCTTCACATTGTCTTTCTGCCAATCCACAGGAAGAATATAAGAAGATACAAAAAGAGATAAAAGAACATAAAGAGAAAATCAGAAAGGCAGAAAGACGTGAAACCTCTATTCTCTCTGAGCTTGAGAGAACAGATAGAGAACTCAGTATCGTAGAAGCGGAACTCAGAAAATATAGAAAAAAACTGATGGAGACCGAGAGGGAGATATCAAGAGTAGAATCAGAGATTTTAAAGAGTAAAAAGAGCATTGAACAACAAAAAGAATGGATAAAGAGAAAGCTTAGGGCTATGCATAAGAACAGATGCCCATCTGAGGTAGTTATATTGCTTTCAGGGACAGATGACCTATCCTCATTTATGAGGAGATGGAAATATCTTCAATACATATCATCTTATGAGAACAAATTACTCCTTGATTATCGTAAGAAATTAGATAATCTAAATACCAAAGAGAGACAGCTTTTAGATTTAAAGGCAGAGCTCACGAAAAATGAGGCAAAAATCAGGTCTGATGAAGAAGAACTTGAAAAAAAGAAGAGAGAGAAAGAGATAATTCTTGCCTCAGTCCGGAATGAGAAATCCTCTTATGAGAAGATGCTGAAGGAACTGAAAGAGGCATCCAGAAGACTGCTCAATATTATAAGAAAGTCTGAGAAGTCTGATACATATACTGCAAAAGGGTTTACAGCTCTTAAAGGAAAACTTCCCTGGCCAGTAGAAGGAAGGGTAGCAATCCCCTATGGTACACAGAAAGATCCAGTGTTCAATACCCCTATCTTTAGAAGTGGTATATTTATTCAGGCAGGAGAAGACCTTTATGCAAAGGCTGTTCATACTGGAAAGGTAGTATTTGCAGAGTGGTTTAAGGGCTATGGGCAACTGATGATTGTAAACCACGGAGATGGTTACCATACCTTATATGGTAGTCTATCAGAGATTTTTTCAAAGGTTGGAGATATAATAAATAGTGGACAGATAATAGGGCGTGTAGGGAATTCCGGTATAGTGGATGTTCCTGGACTCTATTTTGAATTACGGTATAAAGGTAAACCACTTGATCCATTGCAGTGGTTAAAGAGGAAATAAGATTATGAAACAACTCTTTGGAGGTAAAGTGAGTAAGAAACGTATAGTCTTGACATTTGTTCTCATCATTATAGTAGCTTCAGCAGGTATTCTTATTGGAAGATGGTCTGGTATGGGAGCAGAGGGAGAAGGTTATGAAGAGCTGAAACTATTCTCAGAGGCTTTTTCTATTGTAAGGAAAAACTATATAGAGGAGGCAAAACCAAAGGACTTGATATATGGAGCGATAAAAGGGATGCTCAGTTCTCTTGATCCACATTCAGGTTTCTTAAATCCAGAGGCATATAAAGAGATGCAGGCTGAAACTAAAGGTGAATTTGGAGGAATAGGTATCCAGATAGGCATAAAGGATGGTATGCTCACAGTTATAGCCCCAATAGAGGATACGCCTGCATACAGGGCAGGTATAAAAGCTGGTGACAGGATAATAAAGATAAATAATGAATTTACAAAGGATATGGGACTTCACGATGCAGTAAGCAAGATGCGGGGCGCACCCAAGACTTCTGTAACAATTACAATCCTCAGAGAAGGATGGAAAGAGACAAGGGATTTTACAATAGTGCGAGAGATGATAAAGATAAAAAGCGTTAAGTATAAAGTCCTTGAAGACAATATTGGATATGTAAAGATAAGTCAGTTCCAGGAGCAGACAGCAAATGACCTTGCTACTGCGATTGAGAAACTATCTCAGGAAAAGATAAATGCCCTCATCCTTGACCTTAGAAACAACCCGGGCGGTCTACTTAACAGTGCAGTTGATGTCGCAAGCCAGTTTCTGCCACCTGATAAACTTGTAGTTTACATAAAAGGGAGAAAGGGAGAGAGGACAGAATATCACACAGAAAAAGATGGATTAATATGTGATGTGCCTATGATTGTATTAGTAAATGAAGGTAGTGCAAGCGCTTCAGAGATAGTAGCTGGAGCATTAAAAGACTGGAACAGAGCAGTGATACTCGGTGCAAAGACATTTGGAAAGGGTTCGGTACAATCTGTAATACCATTAAGTGATGGTTCAGGTTTAAGACTGACAACCGCAATGTATTATACACCTAAAGGGACATCCATACAGGCAACAGGAATTGTCCCTGATATCCTTGTGAAACTTGAACCAAAAGAAAAGGGCAAAGCGCATCCTGTAATCAGAGAGAAAGACCTTGAGAGACACCTGAAGAATAATCAGGATTCGATTCAAGATGAAGAAGAGCCGAAAGAACCTGAAGATATGGTGCCTGTTGAAGTAGATGAAAAAGAGGATACTCAACTCCAGAGGGCAATAGACCTTCTCAAAACATGGAAGGTATTTAAAGAACTCCCAAAGGCGTCATAATCTTGAATCTTAAATTTTGAATCTTAAATTTTGAGTCATAGTTTTCACAAAAAGCTGTCTGATAAAGACTTATCTGGATAACTCTGAGATTGAATAATAGTCTTTAAGTTAGCCTGTTATGCTATAATCTATCAGTCCTTTTACTTGTTAGCTTTATTGGAGGTCCAGATGATAGTCATAGCAGATAATCTAAATACCCGTAACAAACTCTATATGGAAGCTTTGAGGAATAGAGATAAGAGTGGTATATCTGAGATTGTCAGGAAACTTTTACATGCAGATATGATTAATTTACAATGTTCTTTAGATGGGTCAGGTGATGAAGAAAACCTTCCCTTCCTTGTAGATATTGTTAGTAATGAATCAGAAAAGGATATCTGTCTTGATTCAAGAAACCTTACAGCACTCAAGAGTTCTATTCCCCTTTGTAAGAAGCCTCCGCTGATTAATTATATATCAGCAACTGAACCTGAGAATAAGGAAGAATTATTAGAGCTTGTAGCTAATTCAGGTGCGTCACTTATAATAAGGGCGACAAAAGCGATGCCACCTTCATCTTTAGAGGCAAAACTCCAGATAATTGAGGACCTCCTTGAAATGGCAAATTTTGCTGATATACCTAATGAAAGACTGTTTGCGGATCCTTCTCTTGTACACATTGGAAGGGGAGTAGGACAAAAGCATATCGCAAATTCTACAGAGTGCATAAAAATCCTGAAGGATTTAATAGAACCTCCCATAAAGACTATAGCATGGATCTCAAATGTCTCTTCAGGAATGCCCATTACATTGAGAAAAAAGGTTGAGGCTTCATTTCTGTGTTATTTTGCTGGTGCTGGACTGGACGCTGCTATGGTTGACGTGCTTGACGAAAATCTGAGAAATGCTATCTATTTAATAAAGTCCTTCAGGGATGAGATAGTTTTTTCACCTGCTGATATCTCATAAATAAATCATGGTTTTTTTGTAATTTCTATTCTTGGGAAAAGTGCAGGGCCCTTTTTAATCTTTATACCTGGTTTTAGTAGCCCCCATTTGCCTTCGATTTCAAGATTTACCTTTGATAAATCTCTATTAACATTGAGCTGTCTCCATATTTCTTCTGCTGCTGAAGGAACAAAGGGGAAGAGATAAATTGCTATGATTCTCAATACCTCAGCAAGGATGTAAAGCACGCATGAGAGTCTATTGATATTCTTTATCTTCCACAACTTCCATGGTGCTTCATCTTCAATCAGTTTGTTTGCAGAGTTAATTATAGACCAGATTTTCTCCAACGCATGACTGAATAAAAGCCCTTTCATCAAATGCTCAAGCTCTATCTCTCCAATATGTTTAACCTGTTCCACAAGAGCCTTAATATTAGTTTCTGATATAGCATTTAAGTCCCCTGTGATATAGTGAGAAAGGGGCTGCGGGATTTCTCCATTAAAATATTTTTCTATCATCGCAAGGGTCCTGCTTAAGAGATTACCAAGGTCATTGGCGAGGTCTGTGTTGTAGCGCTTTATGAGTGCCTGTTCAGAAAAATCACCATCAAGTCCGAAAGGCACCTCACGAAATAAAAAGTATCTGAATGCATCTATACCATATTTATCAACCATTTCATGGGGGTCAACAACGTTACCAAAAGATTTTGACATCTTCTTTCCCTCTACTGTCCACCATCCATGTGCAAAAATATTCATGGGCAATGGCATGTCAAGAGCCATTAGCATTGTCGACCAGTAGATTGCATGGGTCGTTAATATATCTTTACCTATCAGATGGTGATCAGGTGGCCACCAGCCTTGTGATTGGACTGTAAGGTGTGATATGGGGGAGGCAAGGTATTTTGTCGCAGAATAGTAATTCAAAAGTGCATCAAACCAGACATATGTTACAAATTTTTCATCAAAAGGTAGAGTTATCCCCCATGAGAGCCTTCCTTTTGGTCTTGATATGCAGAGGTCACCAAGAACATTGTTTTCTAAAAAGCCAAGGACCTCATTTCTTCTCGTCTCAGGGAGTATATAATCAGGATTTTCTTTTATATGTTTTATAAGTCTTTCCTGGTATTTAGACATCAAAAAGAAATAGTTTTCCTCTGAAATATGCTCTACTGGTCTTTTGCATTCAGGACAATTACCCTCAACCAGTTCTTTCTCTGTCCAGAATCTCTCATCAGGGATGCAGTACCACCCTGCATATAGCCTTTTTTCTATTTCACCCTTTTTATACAAATCCATTAATAATGATTGGACAATCTTTACATGTTCCGGGTCAGTAGTTCTTATAAAAGCATCATTCGTGATATTCAGCTTTAACCAGAGATTCTTAAAATTTTCAACCATGATATCAGCATGTTCTTTCGGTGTCCTTCCCCTTTCCTGTGCAGCTTTCTCAACCTTCTGTCCATGCTCATCAGTACCTGTTAAAAAGAATACATTCCTGCCCCTCAGTCTGTTATACCTTGCAAGTATATCTGCTGCCAGAGTTGTATAAGCATGTCCGATATGCGGAATATCATTTACATAATAAATTGGTGTAGTAATGTAGAATTTACCATGAGTTGAGCTTCTATGACTGTTCACTTCCTATGTGACCTTTTCCTGCGTTTTTTTCTATGACTCACAAAATTCCTGAAGTCCTTTTTTTCTTCCTCTCTTAAAGTCTTATGTATTTCATGAGAGGATGTTTGAGGAGATGCTTGAATCTCTGGTTCGGTCAATTCAATAGAAGAATTAAGTGAAGAAATCATTGTCTCTAACTCCTCTGCTTCTTCTGTGATAGAAATAGAGTCTTCTATATGATCATCTTCTATAGGCATATCATCATATTCATAACCGAGACAGCACATAAGCCTTCCACACAGCCCTGAAAGTTTTCCAGTATTAAGGATGAGTTCCTGTTTCTTTGCCATCTTAATAGAGATTGGTTCAAAGATGGTAAGGAATTTTGCACAGCATAGTTCTTTCCCGCATATCCCCATACCTCCTAACATCTTTGCCTCATCTCTGACGCCTATCTGTCTCATTTCTATACGTGTCTTAAAACGTGCCGCAAGGTCCTTCACAAGCTCTCTAAAGTCTATCCTTTTCTCAGCAGTAAAGAAGAATATGATCCGTTTTCTATCAAGGGTAACTTCAGTTGATACAAGCTTCATGGGTAGCCCTCTTGCCATTATCCTTTCAAGGCAGTAATCTTTTGCCTCAGCTTCAAGCTTGGCATTCTCCTCTTTCTGGATTAAATCTTCTTCTGTTACTTTACGAATTATTTTTTTCAATTCTACTTCAGGATTTTCTATGTCACGCTCGATTATTACATTACCGATGCTCAGTCCAAATTCAGATTCTGCAACGACTAAGTCACCTTTAGTCACTTCTAATCCATCAACTTCAAATTCATATATTTTCCCACATTTCTTAAAACGCACACCTATTACTTTAGGCATTGTATGTACCTCATAAAATCAAAGTATCAGTGGCTTTAATACTCTCAATAGAGAGCCTGTATAGTTCCATGTAAGGGACTTGTTCAGATTAAAATTAAAATATCCCCTTAATATACTTAATTTATGATAATTTTCTATTATAACCTTTAAATCTATACCACTGCTGAAGTTTTTAATATAGTCTTCAATATCAATATTGATAAGGTTCTTTTTATCTTTTATTATCTTCGTAATGCTTAAATCTCTGAGAAAGATTAAGAGATATTCAAACCATTTCTCCATCTCATCTTTTGAACTCCAACCATCTTTTTCTGCCTTAATCATCTCTCTTAAGAGTTTTAGAAACCATTCTCTCTCTTCAAGTAAGTCTGTTGAGACCGCAAGTCCTGGCCTTCCCATGGAGAGCTTTGCAATGATGGAAAGCCGAGACTCAAAATCTTTTTCTTTTTGAAAATTGGACATTGACTGTTTAACAATAGCTGCTTTAATGACCTTTTTGCATGCCTCGTAGGAGAGTGGTGTAAAATTTATTCTCGAGCATCGCGAGCGTATTGTTTCTGGTAGACGATCTGGTATCGATGATATGAGAATGATAAGACTACCTTCAGGAGGTTCTTCAAGCGTTTTGAGGAAGGCATTTGCTGCAAAAGGGTTCATTGTATCAGCTTCTTCAACTATTACGATCTTCCATCTCCCCTCAAAAGCCTTCAAAGAGAGATTCTCTTCGATTGTTCGGATTTCCTCTATCCTGATCTGACCATTTTCTGGAGAAATAAGTTTGATATCAGGGTGGATGTTTGTGTCTATCTTTCTGCAAGAAGAACATTCATCACAAGCATCTATTCGTGATGTATGATCGGTAATGTGTGATTTATCTCCGTTTTTTATCTCGTTATGAATTATTCTTAACGCATTACGGTGTCTCAGGCAATTCAGTGCCTTTGCAAGATTGATAGCAGTAAATTTTTTCCCAATTCCTGATTCCCCTGCAAAAAGATAAGCAGAAGGTATTCTACCTCTCTGAAGGGTTTTGAGGAGAATATTCACTGCCCTTTCCTGTCCTATTACATCTCTTAAAGCCATATTAGATAATTACAAAAATCTTAGCTATTATGGATTTATTTTATCTATGAATTATACCTTTGGAATTATACCTTGACAAGCTCAATGATAATCATGTTACGGAAATATCATTCTTGCACTATTTGTAAAAATCATTATTGCACACTTAATTCATTTAATTCTTTGGTATATACTTATAATGTATTTTAATTTCTTCTTCAGTCATTCCCCTTCTTGACCAGAGAATCCAGTTCTTTATTCTGGATTGCCCGATCAAGTCGGGCAATGACGGTTTATATTTAATTATATGCTCTATAGAGATAGAAGAAAGGTATAGGAGTTCCATTAATAAAAGGATGTGTCATATGCACAAATAGTTTCCCATATGTGCAATAATGATTTTTATGTAACAGCTCAATGATAATCTAACCCATATTATTCATAAAATTCCTGGCAGATGCAGTATTTGAGCGGATTTAAATTCTTT
>JBNAVX010000081.1:7154-11421 GCA_049700155.1 Thermodesulfovibrionales bacterium | reverse complement strand
GCTATGCCCCTCAAAGAAAGTGAAGCCCCGACCAAAGTCAGGGAGCTTCACTCATAAATTTATGAATTAAGTGGGTTAGACAAATGTTAAGGAGTGATGACAAACTTCAGTCAGGGGCAACCAAGTGCGGAATGATAAGGTAAGAAATTAAGAAATAATATGAAACCATGCTTTGGATAAATTACGTGGGATAACAATTGAATTTAGTTAAAGATTTTAAGTTAAACTATTCTCAGTCTACCACCAGTATGGATGTCGCCAGTATGGACCCCATGGTCTCCACCAGGGGTCCCACCAATAGTAAGGATAAGGATACTCCCACCAATAAGGTCTATAGTATGGATAATAGTAGTCTCTTCTTTCCCTCCATAGATAGATATCAATGATCTCAAAAACCGGGTAGACATATTCTGTCTCATCTATTTTCCCTGAACGTAATTCAATAAATTTCCCAGCTATAGTTACCTCTCTTTCCTTTCTATAAATAAGAGGGTCAAGCGTACCTCTATCTTTTGGAAGAATCGCAAGAAATCTTTCCCCTGGTTCTATATTTTTCAAATAGCCTCTTGAGTCTACAGGGATGTAAAGCGCCTCAATCTGGGAGCCTTCCTGAACAAACTTTGTATTTACGATCATACCTCCAAGGATGAATAGCTTTCCCCTATAAATGTTTGGCTTGTTCCTTATCTCAGAGATAGAAACGTCTCTGATACCTTTTTGCATTATCTCATATCTGAAAACAGGTGCACAGGCAAGAACTGAAATGATTATGACAAAGAAAAATATTTTTATCTTTTTTGGCATTAAGCTTTCTAATTGGGCTTATTTTTTCTCAAGAATTATTTTGTGTTTGAGGAGAGATATCTCCTTAATCTCTCCCTCAAAGACCTTCTGTTCACCAAACAGGTTTCTGAGATAAATCTTTCCACCCTCTGGTCTTAAGATATCAACATTCTCGAGATAAAGTTCTTCTTTATCGTCTTTGTAAATATATGCATTCGCTTCACACATTTTTAATCCCCCTTTCCGAGTTCCTGTTTTACAACCTCTATAATTTTTTCTATCAAGTGCGGGAGAGGTTCTTTATTTACTCCTATGATATTCACACCTTCTTGATTGAGAGGAAGAAGAAATTTTTTAGCCTTTGAGAGCACAATCGCCTCAGCCATCTTTGGAGTAAGTTCTCCTAACATCGCATTAGGAAGCACTATGCTAAGAGGACCGATTAGAATATCAGCCCTGCCTGCATTAAGGACGATCGCATTTTCACCTGTTGCGCCTTTGTCTGCCCTTGATTTCATCATAGCTGATGTTGCAGTAGCATTTGTCCCGAGGGCAAGGACCTCTATACTGTCACCGAATTCATCTCTTAACCTTTTGACAATGAGACTACCGATTCCCCCACCCTGTCCATCAACTACAACGAGTTTAAGCATATTTGAGTATAAAAATAACTTGCATAGTGTGTCAAACCAAAATCGTAGTGCGTAATTCGTAATGTGTGATTGTTTTTGAGTTCTTGATATAAATCCTACAAGCAATTATAATCACCATTGAGGTAGTAATTCATGACCCATATTCCAAGCCCAAGCTATAGCATAACTCTAAGAGTAGAAATAGAAAGTCGTATAGGTATGTTTGCAAAGATAGCTACTGCTATAAGCCAGGTAGGGGGTGATCTTGGCTCAATAGATATTGTAAGGGTTGAGAAGGGGAAGATAGTTAGAGATATAACGGTAAATGCACGAGATGAAGAACATGAAAGAGAGATCGTAAAGTCTGTTAGAAAAATACAGGGTGTGAAGATAATCAGGGTTATGGACCGCACCTTCTTTGCACATCAGGGAGGGAAGATAGAAATTCATAATAAGATTCCTCTCAGAAATAGAGATGACCTATCAAAGGTCTATACTCCGGGTGTCGCAAGAGTCTGCCTGGATATCCAAGAGAACAAGACACATGCATATAGATATACGATTAAAGGAAACTCTGTTGCTATAGTTACAGATGGGACTGCTGTATTAGGTCTTGGTGATATAGGTCCAGAGGCATCTATGCCTGTGATGGAAGGGAAAGCCATGATCTTCAAGGAATTTGCTGGGATTGATGCATTCCCAATTGCTTTGCAAACCAAAGATGTTAATGAGATGATAAAAACTGTAAAAAATATATCTCCGACTTTTGGGGGCATAAGCCTTGAAGATATCTCCGCACCCCGTTGTTTTGAGATTGAAAAAAGATTACAAGAAGAATTAGATATCCCTGTTATCCATGATGACCAGCACGGAACTGCTGTAGTTGTTCTTTCAGCCTTAATTAATGTTGCAAGACTATTAAAAAGGGATATAAAAAAATTTAAGGTGGTGATAGTGGGTGCAGGTGCAGCAGGGAGTGCTACTGCATTTATGCTATCAACATACGGAATAAGGGATATTGTGGTCTGTGACAGGGAAGGGGCTATATATAAGGGAAGAAGGCAGAATATGAATCAATATAAAAGATCAATTTCTATGAAGACCAATCCACGAAATATAAAGGGGAGTATCTCAGATGTTATGAAAGGAGCAGATGTTTTTATAGGACTTTCAGCCCCAAATATCATAACAGGAGATGATATTAAATGGATGTCAGCAGAACCTGTTGTGTTTGCCCTTGCTAATCCTGAGCCAGAGATTGCACCTGAAGAAGCACTGCCACTTGTAAGGGTTCTTGCTACTGGAAGGTCTGATTACCCGAATCAGATAAATAATATGTTAAGCTTTCCCGGTATTTTCAGAGGTCTCCTTGATGTGAGGGCAAAGGGTGTGAATGAAGAGATTAAGTTTTCAGCAGCACATGCTATCGCATACTCTGTAAAGGATGATGAATTGACAGAAGACTATATCATCCCGAGTATCTTTGATAAAAAAGTTGTAGCCTCAGTCGCTCATGCAGTCGCAGAAGCAGCTAAAAAAACAGGGATTGCTTCATAGAACTAATTACTCAACAAATATTCAACTATTTTGTTTTTTTCTTTGTTGTTTTCTTTGCTTTTGTAGTGCTCTTCTTTTCTGACTTTTTCTCTTGTTCTGCAAGCCGTGCCTTCACAATCCTTTCAGCCTCAAGCCAGTTATCAAGGTCACGACCTTCAATATAACCGCTTTTTTCATAAAGTTCATATGCAACCCTTGCTATCTCTTCATAAAGTTCCATCTTCCACCTCCAGTTCTATTTATAAAACATATTGCCATTGAAATGCAATATGGTTAAAAATAAAAAAGTGCTATTTGACTTTAAAATGGGTAATGACAAAGTGTAATTGGGTATTGACTTCAATATAATAGTTTGGTTATTTTATTAACTCAAAAACTGAACCGAATTACATAGTAGTTTATTCTAAATAAAATAATTCTGTCTGTTTTTCAAAAGACAGTATTTTAATGAAAAGGGGTAAACCCTGGATCATTGATCCGAAAGGAGGTGTTTATGGCAAATCCAGTAGTGAATGAAGAGGCTTGTGAGGGTTGTGGTTCATGTCAGGAGATATGTCCTGAAGTGTTCCAGTTAGGAGATGATGGTAAAGCACATGTAATAGGTCCTGATAAGTGCAATACCTGCAATTGTCAGGAGGCTGCAGATTTATGTCCTGTGCAGGCTATTACCCTCTAATTGGTCAAGAATTTAAGGAAAAGGACTGGGCAAAGATAATTAAATCCATTTAAAATCAGTCCTTTTCCTTAATTTATCTCAATAAACAATAAGAAAGTTTTGATGCATATATTCAACACATATGTTGTAGAAAAAATACAAAATTAAGGTTGGAGAACAGGGTTAGGGGTTCAGGATTCATAGGTTCAAGGGTTTTTTAAATCTGGCCTATTTCTTGCTTTACAAATTAGTCGTTTTTATGTTCTTTGAAAATTATTTAATATTTGGTAAGTTTAATCACATACATTAATCCTTGACATAAATAGAATCTCCTTGACAAATTATGGTAATGATGATATAAATTTTTCGTATAGAAATTCCTTGACAAATTTGGTCAAGGAATGATATAAATTTGCAACTATGAACCAGGCTTAATGGTTTAGGAAAATCTGATGTATGCCTCCATTGGAGGTAAAAACGGTTAAGAAGGAGGTGATGAAGGCAGAGACATTAATTTTACATAGATGTAGTTGGGGTTTCATGCCCGCCTTTGGCGGACACGAAGAAAGTAATAACTTAAAGTAAAGGAGGGTTAGCTTTGAGAAAATATGTATTTATAGCTTTATCAGTTTTTCTACTT
>JBNAVX010000081.1:0-7054 GCA_049700155.1 Thermodesulfovibrionales bacterium | reverse complement strand
AGGAGGGTTAGCTTTGAGAAAATATGTATTTATAGCTTTATCAGTTTTTCTACTTTTGACTTTTGCAGTGTTCGTTTATGCTGAAGAACCTCAGATCAAGCTTGGCGGTAGAATCATGGTCAGAGGATGGTATTTTAGTAACGCAGCTTTTGCTACAAACGGTGCAGGAGAAGACTCACGTATCGCTACTAATGCATATCCAGGAGATGTTTTAGCTATTGATAAAGTGACAGGCGTAATATCTAAACGTGAGCCTGATGACGCAGCATTATGGACTTCAAATATTTCATTAACAGTTGATGCTAAAGTTGCTGACAATGTCCAGGGCTTTTTAGAGCTTGAGGTTGCAAATGGTGAGAATGTACAGTCTGGACTATATGTCTGGGGTCAGGGTGGCGGTCGCTCTGGGACAACATCTGTACTTCAGGGATACGATGCAAAACCAAATGCATATTTAAGATTCCGCCAGGCATGGATACAGTACACAGGTTCTGGTCTTCTTGGTGTCCCTGCTGGTATAAAGGTTGGTCATCAGCTCATTACCCTTGGTGAGAAACAGTTCTTGAATCACGAGAGGTTTGGTGATGACGCATTGGTTGTTTTTGTCAATCCAACAAATGATATTACTTTAGCAGCAGCAACTGCAAAACTCTATGAAGGAATATATACACTTCCTGGTGATGATATTGATGCATATGTCCTGATGGGAACATATAAAGTTAATAAGGACAATACAATTGGTGTTTATTACTTTTATGCAAATAACAGTGACTTGGCTGACACTGCTGGTGGAGCATACTCAAATTTTGATGGTTTGAGCCTTCAGGATGTAGGTTTCCATGCCAATGGTCTGCTCGCTGGTATTATTGACTATGCATTAGAAATTGATGGACAGTTTGGAAAGGTAAAAGGTTTTGATAATTCACCACAACATGCTGATTCTGATGATTTGAAGTATCGTGGTTATGCTGTCTATTTGAGGGGTGGATATAATATTCCTGAGACACCTTTGAAGCTCAGGGCATCCTTTGCATATGGTAGTGGTGATGAGAATGCAGGAGATGAAGAAGATGGAAAGATAAAGGAGTTCCAGGTAAGCCAGGGATTTGATACTGAGGTCAATATTGCAAGGTTTACTCACTACACCCAGATTTATGAGAGAACCATTGCAACAGCAGCTTTGATTCAGACTGTTGGAGGTAGCGGTAGTATTTTTGGACCTCACAGAAATACTGGAATTGCGAATACTACTTACTACAACCTTGGTCTTGACCTTGCTGCAACAAAAGACCTTTCTATGTCCCTTGATGGCTACCTTCTTAGAGCAACGAAGACCGGCGGATGGGCTGATATCGTTGGAGATGATGTATCAAAGAATGTTGGATGGGAACTTGACTTCAAAGGCTCTTACAAGCTTGCAAAGAACCTCACATATTTTGTAGAGGCAGGCGTTTTCAAACCTGGTAAATTCTATGAGGATACTCAGATGGTAGATACCAAGAGAACAGTTTCACAGGTAGTACATGGACTGAATCTCACATTCTAATCCGCCAAGGGCGGACATAATGCATCGTGCGTAAAGCGTGATGAGGGAAAGCGGCTGCCGTTCGGCAGCCGCCTAATTTTTTAAATCCCATTTAAGTCTTTGCGATATGTAAACACAAATTCTTCTTATCTGTTATCTTTTATTGTAGAGATCAGATCTATAATCTTCCATGTAATATCAACTGAGTCTTATCTTCTCTAATCCATTTCAGTTCTTTTGCCTGAAGGGTATTCAAAAAAACAATACAGATAATGGAAAGCAAACAACAGTATATTTTTGCCTCATGGCGATTTGTTAGACAATATATTAGTTTTCCTTTCTTTGTTCATTTCCTGAGAACTGTGGTCAGCCGTTTATATTGTTTGCATAGTTTACATTAGTTTTAACTAAGGTTGTGTAACTGAGTAAACTTGATAAACTGAGCCAACAGTGTAAACTTTTTTATCTTGCTATTCCAGCCCCTGTGCCTGAGAATGTATTTGCTTCTTGGTTTATAGTCCCTGCTGCAGCACCTCTAAATTGGAGGTTCTGGACATTAGGACCACCTCCAGTTATACTTCCATGTCCATCAGTAACAGTTGATAGCCATTTACTATTCACCGTGTCCCAATGCTGGACATTGAAATTAGCAGAAAGGCCGTTTCCTGAAAGACCAATAGTCTGATTAATGGGATTTCCTGTATAACTGCCTCCCACATCACCTGTTGCCCATATGCTTGGCCGTGCATTATTGTTTGGAGCAAAGAATATTACATTATTCATGTGAACATTTGATAAATATTCATTTGTAGTATTCTGCGTTAGCGTTGCCCTTCCAACCTCAAAGCATGGGATATTCAGTTGCTGGAGTTTTGCAATGCCTTCTGGAGACTGAGTCATCTCAAGAAATTTATTTGTCTCAATCCATAATCCCATTGACACTGCCTGCCATGTATAGTCATTCGGATTGAATGTTCCGATGGTCTCTCCAGCAGAAATGGCTGTAAAGGGAATTGTGCTGATATCTGCAAGATATCCTATAGAAGTCCCAACGATTTTATTTCCAATGTTAATTCGTTCACCTGTAATCTGACTCCCCCAATAGCCATATAGATCCCAATAAGGACCTTCTTCCATATAGGCGAGACCATAAATTTCACCTTCTGCATTGGCTGTCCATGAAGATGGTATTGATGGATTTTCTTCGGTATAATAGCTAACACTATTTCCCCACCATATTCCCATGCCTTGTAATTGAGCATCATCATCAATTTGTAAAAGCCCAACATTTTGAATATTAATAGAGCCTTCCAAATCTCCTGTTATATCTCCAAATCCCATACTTGTATAAAGAGATTCACTTCCCCAATAAAGTTCAGAAGGTGAAATAGAAGTTGTGCCCATTGATATAGTTGTAACATTACCATCCAGTTCATACATACCAATTTCTTGATGTAATGGTCCATTTATATCATTTGAATATATGTATCCTGTTTCATATTGTCCTTCTATTTCAGTTGGTTTTATATAAATTGAAAGTAATCTACCCTCAAGGCTATCGTCAAGAACAATTCCTCCAGTAATGCCGAGTAATGCACCATTATCAGGAGTTGAATCCATTATGTCCACACCCCAGAGTGCCCCATTATAAAGACCATTTGTCTCGTAATCTATGTTGTAAGTCCCAAGTGAAAGGAATGATGGTGAACTATTGAGCTCTGCTATTCCCATCAGCCCTGTTAGACCACCATCTACTACTGAGTAATAAGTTTGATCCCATTGGAAAGAACCACTATTTAGATTCCCACCAAAAATAAGAGGTACTTCAGTGTATGTGCCAGAACCTGTATCTGTTAATTCATAATTACAGCCCTCAGTGCATAAATAGTTACCTTTCAGGACACCTTTACCAAAACCGAATCTATCTTGAGATAAATATTTGAAAGTTGATGCGCCATTTAATTTTTGGGAATTATAATTAGTTGTACCATTAGCTATTAATAACCAGTAGCCATTATTATTCAATTCAATGTTATCAGAACTTCTACCACCTGCAGTTACTGTCCATGTTGGATTTGGTGATCCTCCACTACCGTTCATGTTTATCTTCCATCCACCCCAGTCCTGATTTGAAACACCTGCAACTTCTCCAGATGCTTCTCCATAAACACCTGCAATGCAACCACAGAAATTCCCATTAAGGGAATAGCGACTTAAGTCAAAATCAAATGATTTTGTAGTTGAGGAGGGATTTTCTAAGACATCTTTTGCTTGAACAATAATACTTAATGTATGGCTTCCTTCTGATATATTTGGGATACTTATTATTGAACCCGTTCCTGTACTTTCTATTCCATCTAAACTATAAGAATATGAATAAGAAGCTGACTCGTTACTTGAAAGAGTGATGTCAATGTTGGTTGTAGAATTTTCTGCAGGAGAAGCATTAGCTGGTTTTAATGTTACAACTGGTCCAGTTGTATCAACTGTCCATGTATAGTTCATTGTCGTTTTATTACCTGCCTGATCAGTAGCTATAATTGTAACTATATGATTTCCATCTGCGAGATCAGGAATGATAAAGTTATCTAATAAAGTATTAGGTGAAACAACAACTATAGTGTTATCTATTATGTAGGTAAATGTTACTGTCTCATCCGCTGAAATATTAAAAACAACATCCCGTAAATTAGTGAAAGGCGGGGGCCCTGATATCGTAATCACTGGTGGAGTTGTATCTGTTCCGAAGGTTTCTGTAATAGGCGGAGTCTCAGGAGATGGAGGAGCTGAGGGCAGAGGGGGTTCAGGGGGGCCTTCTGGGACACCAGGCTCTGTAGACCCTGATGAGGCTTCTGAAATAACAGTATCTTCGGTATCTGATTTTTCACTTGATTCACCAGGTGAAAAGTCACCTTTATACATATTTTTCTCAGCATCGGTAGCAAGTCTCGCTGGTTGTGGAGGGTGATCAAGTGGTACTGTTGTAATATATCCGGCATTTACAGTTACTGCAATATCAGGGAATTTAGGGTTAATAGCCTGAACAGATCCATCTAACACCAAGATACTTGTTGAATTTCTTATAAATGATACTACAAAATTTGTTCCTCTAACACCTGCTATTGCTGTTGGTGTGTGAATTTCAAAGCGGTTAGCTTCTCCAAAAGCAGCTATTTTCTTCGCAAGCTTCTGTTGTATAATTGCCTGCACTTTACCTCTTGACAGTTTCAGGATACCTTTCCCCTTTGCCTCCTTAAATATATATTCACTTATCTCAAACCTTGTATTAGGGGCAACTCTAACAATATTGCCATCTGAGAAGGTAATCTCTGCCTTAGAATCACTTTTAGCCCTTGCAATGTCTCCCACAAAGACAGCATCTCCTATCTTAACAGGTGCAGCTCGGGTTGCAGGTGGCCTCAGGACATCAACTCTCCCCTGCACAAAGGTAAATTTACCAACTGCCTGTTGTGAAAATGCGTAAGAAGTAAGCAGTATTAAAAATAGTGGGATAAAAATACCTATTTTTTTAACGTGTATAAACATTTTAGTCTCCTTGTATAAATTATTGTTGGTAAATATAAACTAAAACTATATAAGACATCTGGTCAACTAAGAAGAGGTTTGATGATTAATAAAACTATAGTATCTAAAAATTTAATACTAAAGTTTAAAACTCTAAAATCTGTATTCAATCCCAGCACTGTAAATATTTCTTTTATAGTCATATATGCCAATATTTGAATCATCTCTTATATGTGCATATTGAAGAAGGAAACTCGCTCCTTTATAAAATTCATAAGAAATGACCCCTGATGCAGAGTAAATCTTGTCCTTCCTCTTAACATCAAATATGGTGTGGATATCTCTATAATCTTGATGGAATACTTCTCCTGAAATATTTATCCTGAGATTCGCTAATAATGGTATGAGAATATTAGCACTTCCTTTGTTCCCAATATAACTCCAATTCCTCCCGTCTGTGTTCTCAGTTGAAAACTCATATTTCAGATTCATAAAACCTTTACCGCCTGAAAAAAGATATATCCAACCAATAGATGCATCAAATACATCAGCATCTCTGTCCTCATCAGGGCCTATGGAAATACCTGAAAAGGTCTCTGTAAGTATAAACTCCTTTTTGCTGTATCCAGCAGAGACCTGTCCAATATGATTTCCTCCTAATGCGATATTTAATTGAGGTGATGCAGAGATTGAATAGAGATAACGCTGGTCATTCAACCATGTGTAATTGTAACTGAGGAAAAGATTGAGAGAGGCATTTTTAAAATTATATCCCGGGACAATAGTAAGTGTATGGCTCATGATATCGTGTGTTTCAATCCTGCGGTGCCTGTTCAAATATAAGGAGTACTGGGTATTCAGTGTCCATGGACCAGAAAGTCTTGGAGCATACCCAGCACTAAAAGTAGCAACTGCTGCCCAGTCTTCTCCTTTTGGTATTCCAACTATCTCAATCTCTGGATTCAGTATTACATTATCATCATATTGATATGCTATACCAGCATTAAGCCTCCATTCTCTTTCAAGAGCCAATCTTTTTGTTATTGCATCTTCATACTCTCTTGCAAAAGCAGCTAAATCAGACTCAGGACTAACGATAACGATAGCCCTAAACTTTTCCCTTGCCTCTTTTAGGTTTTTTTCCTTCAAATAGGCAACACCTATCTGGAAGTCTGCGGCAGGTGTTAATGAGTAATCTAATTGTTTTGATTTTTCGAATGACTTTATAGCCTCAAGATTTCTATTCTCTTTTAAAAGGACGAGTCCTTTTAAAAACTCTACCTGTGCAGGTTTTATACCTTCCTTTTCAGCTACACTCAGCCAATCTTTTGCCTCTTTTAGTTCATTAAGATTATAGAGAACCTCAATAAGTTCTATAATTGCTTCTTTAACTGGTGGTTTTAATTTTATAGCATCCCTGAAATTAACAGATGCTTCTTTATACTTTATCAGTTGTTTATAAGTGAGACCAAGATAAAAGGCAGCAAGAGATGATGAGGGGTCTTCCTGACGGGCTTTTATAAGAAACTCAAGAGCCTCTTCAAAATTCTCTTCTTTATATTCATCAATTCCTTTTGAAAGATTTGAAGTTTGAGATAGATTCGTTTGAACCTGATTGATTAACTGTGTAAGAATAAAACTTTTTGACTTTTTTGTTTCGTCTGATATTTCAGAGGAGTATATAATTTGAGGGCAAAAAATTAGTAATATCAATAAAGAAAATGTTAACTTAGAATATAAAAAATAGGTTAATCTTAAAGGATAGCTTGATATTTTCAACTTAACCCCCTAAAAAGTTTTCAATTTCCCCTTGGGTATATGAAAATATATATAAAAAATGCTGAAAAATCAAGAAAAAATTGGATAAATGTTGCGGAAATATCATTTATGTACTATTGGTAAAAATCATAATTGGACACTTAATTCGTTTAATCCTTTGGTATATACTTATGGTATATACTTATAATGTATTTAATTTCTTCTTCAGTCATTCCCCTTCTTGAC
>JBNAVX010000080.1:0-11608 GCA_049700155.1 Thermodesulfovibrionales bacterium | reverse complement strand
GGAAGGAGGAAGGACAGTAGGGGCTGGTGTTGTTACTGAGGTGCTGGAGTGAAAATAAAAATTTAATTTTCTTTTATATTGGAGTGAAACAAAAGGGTGAATCAGAAGATAAGGATTAAATTAAGGGGTTATGACCACAGGATACTTGACAGGTCTGTAAAAGAGATAGTAGATACTGCTCAAAGGACCGGGGCAAGGATTGCTGGACCAGTGCCTTTACCAACGAAGATAAGCAAGATAACTGTTCTCAGGTCGCCACATGTAGATAAAAAATCAAGAGAACAATTTGAGATAAGAACCCATAAGAGATTGATTGATATATATGATCCAACACCCCAGACTGTTGATGCCCTCATGAAACTTGAGCTGGCAGCAGGTGTTGATGTGGAGATAAAGTTATGACAGGGATTCTGGGTAAAAAACTGGGCATGACACAGATATATATGGATGATGGAAAAGTCTATCCAGTTACAGTTGTAGAAGCTGGACCATGTTGTGTTGTCCAGGTCAAGACTTTAGATAATGACGGATATGAAGCTATAAAAGTTGGATTTATAGAGACCAAAGAAAAGAAATTAAAAAAACCTATCGCAGGAATTTTCAAAAAAGCAGGAGTCAATTTTTACAGAGTTTTAAAAGAGTTTCACATGAGCGGATTTAAAGTTGGAGATATATTAAAGGTTGATAGATTTGCAAAAGGAGACAAGGTATCTGTTACCGGGATATCAAAGGGTAAGGGATTTCAAGGTGTTATGAAGAGACATCACTATGCAGGTGGTCCAGGTTCTCATGGGTCAATGTTCAACCGTGCCCCTGGATCTATTGGCTCAAGTTCTTTTCCATCAAGGGTCTGGAAAAATAAAGGACTCCCGGGGCACATGGGGTCTGAGAGAGTAACAGTTAAAAATCTTGAGGTTGTAGATGTGAATGTTGAAAAGAACTTGCTGCTCATTAAAGGTGCTGTTCCAGGAGCTAAAGGTTCTCTGCTGGAGATTAAAAAGGAAGATTGAAAATGCCAGAGGTTGATATAAAAGATATAAATAATATAACGGTTGGAAGCATAAGACTTGATGATAAGGTCTTTTCTATTCCTGTTAATGAACCATTATTACACGATTATATAGTAAATTTTCTTGCAAATCAAAGACAGGGAACTCATGCAACAAAGACACGAGGACTTGTTTCTGGCGGTGGGAGAAAACCATGGAGACAGAAGCACACAGGAAGGGCAAGGGCTGGAAGTATTCGTTCACCTTTGTGGAGAGGAGGAGGTATAGTTTTTGGACCTCAAACAAGGGATTATTCTTATAGTCTTCCTAAAAAAGTTAAGAGAATAGCTCTTAAGACTGCCCTTTCTTTAAAGATGTCAGATGGCGCAATTACAGTCATTGATAGATTTACTTTAGAAAAACCAAAGACAAAAGAATTAATATCAACTTTAAAAAACTTTGGTCTTCAAAGAGAAAAAGTTCTTATTATAACTCCTGAGGATGACCAGGTTCTTACTCTTTCTGCGAGAAATATTCCAGGGGTTAAGGTAGTAAGGGTCTCAGACTTAAATCCTTACGATGTACTTGCCCATAGCAGGATTCTTATGACAAAAGAAGCTGCTATGAGATTTAAAGACGAAGAGAGAGGTAAATGAAAAATTTATATACAATAATCAAACGACCTATTTTCACTGAAAAAGGAAGTCAGTTGAAAGAATCAGAAAATAAGGTATTGGTTGAAGTTGATAAGAACGCGAATAAGATTGAGATTAAAAAAGCTATAGAAGAGATTTTTAAAGTTAAAGTAGAAAAGGTTTCTACAATAAATTCAAAAGGAAAATGGAAAAGATTTGGCAGGTCAATTGGAAAGAAGCCTGACAGAAAGAAGGCAATAATTACCCTTAAAAAGGGTGAAAAACTTGATTTTATAGAGGGAGTTTAATGGGTATTAAGAGGTATAATCCAACATCGCCGGGTAGGAGATTTCAGACTGTATCTGATTTTTCTGATATAACTACTGAGGAGCCTTTTAAGCCCCTCCTGAGACCTCTAAAAAGGACAGGTGGCAGAAACAATCTTGGACGTGTTACTGCATGGCACAGAGGTGGAGGAGAAAAAAGGGCTTTCAGGATTATTGATTTCAAAAGAGAAAAGATAGGGATTCCTGCACAGGTTGAAACCATAGAGTATGATCCTAACAGGTCAGCAAGGGTAGCCCTCTTGAAATATAGAGATGGAGAGAGGAGATATATTCTTGCACCTTTGGGACTTAACGTTGGAGATGAAGTATTGTCTGGGAAAGGAGCAGAGGTGAAAATCGGTAATGCATTGCCTCTAAGTGATATACCTCTGGGGACTTTTATCCATAATATTGAGATCAGACCGGGAGAAGGAGCTAAACTTGTCAGAAGTGCGGGTACATCTGCACAGCTTATAGCAAAAGAGGATAGCTATGTTCAGGTAAAACTTTCCTCAGGAGAAGTAAGACTTATACCATCAAATTGTATGGCGACTATAGGGCAGGTCAGTAATCCTGACCACGAGAACATCTCCTTTGGGAAGGCTGGTAGAATAAGAAGGCTTGGACGTAGACCTTATGTTAGAGGTGTGGCAATGAATCCTATAGACCATCCACTTGGCGGAGGAGAAGGAAAGTCTTCGGGTGGTAGACCAGCTTGTTCGCCTTGGGGAAAACCAGAAGGAGTAAAGACAAGACGTAATAAAAGAACAGATATGTTTATTGTGAAAAGGAGGAAGTAAATTGGCGAGGTCCTTAAAGAAGGGTCCATTTGTGGATGAGAAGTTAATGAAGAAAGTCAAGATAATGATGGAAAGCGGTGAAAAAAAGATTATCAAGACGTGGTCAAGACGTTCAACTATTGTGCCGGAATTTATAGGATATACATTTGCGGTCCATAATGGTAAGAAATTTATACCTGTATATATTACTGAAAATATGGTAGGGCACAAGCTTGGTGAGTTTGCACCTACAAGGACATTCAAAGGACATGCTGGTTCAGAAAAAACCCCAAAGAGTTAAGAAATTATTATGGAATCAAGAGCTATATTGAGATATGCACGGATAACGCCAAGGAAGGCGAGGAGAGTAGTGAATCTAATAAAAGGTAAAAGCGCTGGAGATGCACTTTTATTTTTAAGGTTCATGCGATATAGGGGAGCAAGGTTTGTTGAGAAAGTTCTTAAATCAGCTATGGCAAATGCTGAACAGAAAAAGGCTGCAAATCCAGAGTCAATGAAGATTGTGAAGGCAATTGTGGATCAAGGACCTACAGCAAAGAGAATTGAACCGCGTGCGATGGGAAGGGCTAATATTATAAAGAAAAGGACGAGTCATATAACGCTTGTCCTTTCGGAAGAGGAATAGGAGGAGAAACTGGGGCAGAAAACGCATCCTATAGGAAACCGGTTAGGAATTATAAAGACATGGGACTCGAGATGGTTTGCTAAAAAAGGGTTTGCTGAACAGCTCTTAGAAGATATTACAATAAGGAGGATGTTAAAAAATAGACTCTTCCATGCAGGAGTATCAAAGATTGAGATAGAAAGAACGGGTCAAAGTATAAGGATTGCAATTCATACTGCAAGACCTGGAATTATCATAGGCAAAAAAGGAGCTGAGGTTGAGAAGCTGAGAAAAGATTTACAGCAGATGACAGGTAAAGAAATAGCAATAGATATTAAAGAGATAAGAAAGCCAGAAATAGATGCACAACTTGTCGCAGAAAATATATGTCTTCAACTTGAAAAGAGGGTTGCTTTTCGGAGGGCTATGAAGAAGGCTGTTACATCAGCTCTTAGATTCGGAGCACTTGGTGTTAAGATATCATGTTCAGGAAGACTTGCTGGTGCAGAGATAGCCCGGTCAGAATGGTATAGGGAAGGAAGGGTTCCCCTCCATACCTTAAGGGCTAATATAGATTTTGGATTTTCAGAGGCAAGAACTACTTATGGTGTTATAGGAGTTAAGGTCTGGATATACCATGGAGATGTCCTACCAGAAGGTCAGGGTCAACCTTTAATATCATGAAGAAAATAGTTTTAAAGAGAAAAGAGTAAGGTATTACTATGTTGATGCCTAAAAAAGTCAAATACAGAAAGATGCAAAAAGGCAGAATGTATGGTAAAGCTTATAGAGGTTCAACAGTCTCTTTTGGTGAGTTTGGATTAAAGGCACTTGAGCCGGGTTGGGTATCAAGCAAGCAGATTGAAGCAGCAAGGATTGCTATTACACGTCATGCAAAGAGAGGATGTAAGGTATGGATAAGGGTATTTCCTGATAAACCGATAACTAAGAAACCTGCGGAAACAAGAATGGGAAAGGGTAAAGGAGCACCTGAATATTGGGTTGCAGTTGTGAAACCAGGAAAGATTCTATATGAGATGTCAGGTGTTGATGAAGATACAGCAAGAGAAGCATTGCGACTTGCTTCACATAAACTACCTGTAGCAACTAAGTTTGTGAAAAGGGAGGAGAGAGTTCTGTGAGGTCTTCGGAATTAAGGGAGATGACGGTGGAGGAATTGTCAGAAAAGGAACAAGAACTCAGGAAGGAACTTTTCAATCTCCGATTTCAACAGGCTACAGGAGAAATACAGAACCCGAAGCGAATTAAGATTGTAAAGAAGGATATTGCAAGAGTTCTAACTATAAAAGGTGAAAAACTAAAAACTAAATAGAAGGTAAGAATGTCAAAGAAAATTTACATAGGTGAAGTTGTCAGTAACAAGATGGATAAGACTGTTGTTGTATCTGTAAAGAGACTTTTTCAACACCCCAAATATAAAAAGACAATAAAAAGGATAACAAAATTAAAGGCACATGATGAGAATAATAAATGTCGTATTGGAGACATTGTCAGAATAATAGAGGCAAGACCGATTAGTAAGGAAAAGAGATGGATAGTATTAGAGGTTTTGGAGAAAGCGACTCGAGGTGATTGATGGTTCAACTTAGGAGTATGCTTGATGTTGCAGATAATTCAGGTGCTAAAAAAGTTCAGTGCATTAAGGTTATGGGAGGTTCCCATAAAAAATATGCGAGACTTGGAGATATAGTCGTGGTAAGTGTAAAAGAGGCATTGCCTGATAGCAATATAAAAAAGGGTACAGTAACAAAAGCTGTTGTTGTGCGAACAAGAAAGGAGCATAGGAGGAGTGATGGTTCATATATCCGTTTTGATCAGAATGCAGTTGTATTAATAAATGCAGAAGGTGAACCTGTTGGAACGAGGATTTTTGGTCCTGTTGCAAGAGAGCTGAGGTGGAAAGAGTTTACAAAGATAATTTCTTTAGCTCCTGAGGTGCTTTAACATGGGTTTGAGTATAAAGAAGAATGATACAGTTATTGTCATAACAGGCAAAGAGAAAGGTAAAAGGGGGAGGGTTATATCTGTTAATCCTTCTAAACACAGGGTTTTAATAGAAGGTATTAATATAATAAAGAGGCATATGAAGCCAAGTAAGAAATACAGCCAAGGAGGGATAATAGAAAAGGAAGCCCCCCTTCATATTTCTAATGTTATGCTTTTATGCCCGAAGTGTGGAAAACCAACAAGGATTTCTAACACTATTCTTGCAGATGGCAAAAAGATGAGAACATGCACGAAATGCAAAGAGGTTATATAGGAATAGAAATATGATTCCCAGGATAAAGGAGAAATATATAAAAGAAGTAATCCCTGCTATGATGAAAGAGTTTTCATATAAGAATGTAATGGAGGTTCCTAAGCTTCAAAAAATCGTTCTTAATGTGGGTCTTGGTGAGGCAATTCAGAACATAAAGCTTCTTGATGCTGTTCAGAAAGAACTTACTCTTATTGCTGGGCAGAAAGCGGTTGTAACAAAAGCAAAAAAATCTATTGCGAGTTTTAAACTCAAGAAAGGTGTTCCTATTGGATGCAAAGTTACCTTACGAGGAGACAGGATGTATGAATTTTTTGACAGATTAGTAAACCTTGCACTACCGAGGATAAGAGATTTCAAAGGAGTGTCTGGAAAATCTTTTGATGGAAGAGGAAATTATTCACTGGGTTTAAAAGAACAATTTATTTTTCCTGAGATAGATTATGACAAGGTAGAGATGGCACACGGCTTAGATGTTACAATCTGTACAAGTGCAAAAACAGCTAAGGAAGGAAAGTCGCTTCTCAGCCATCTCGGGATGCCTTTTAGGACATAAAGGTCGTTAATCATAAGGTTAAAATACTAAAAAAATAGTGGTTAATGACTTAAAAGAGGAGTATATATGGCTAGAATCTGCATGATAGAAAAGTCAAAGAGACAACCTAAATTTGCGGTTAGGTCACACAATAGATGTAAGTTGTGTGGTAGGCCAAGAGGATATCTAAGGAAATTTGGGATATGCAGGGTTTGTTTTAGAAGCCTTGCCTTATCAGGTCAGATACCCGGAGTAACAAAATCGAGTTGGTGACTTAAGACTCAGGAGGAAAGAATGTTAACTGATCCTATTGCGGATATGCTAACAAGGTTGAGAAATGCAATAAGAATAAAGGCTGAAAAGGTTGATATCCCGGCGTCAAAGATGAAGGTTGAGATAGCAAGAATATTGAAAGAAGAAGGATTTATAAAGACTTATAAAATATTAAAAGACAAAAGGCAGGGGATTCTGAGAATAATGTTGAAATATATTGATAATGAGTGTGCTATCTCTGGATTGAAAAGAATCAGTAAACCAGGAAGAAGAGTATATGTAGGGAAAAGAGAGACACCTAAAGTGATGGGTGGTGTAGGGATTGCAATTCTTACGACATCAAGGGGGATATTAAGTGATAAGGCATGTAGGCGTGAAGGTGTTGGAGGAGAAGTTATTTGTTATATCTGGTAATTTTTAGTGGAATAGCAAATAGCAAAGAGTAAAGGGCAGAGAGGTAAGAAATATGTCGAGAATAGGCAAGAAACCGATAGAGATACCTGAGGGCGTTGAGGTCTCAATAGATGAGAAAACAATAAAAGTAAAGGGACCAAAAGGAGAGCTCTCCTGGGATTACCCTGAAAGGATAAAGCCTCTATTAAGTAATGGCAAGATAATAATCGAGAGACAGGGCGATTCCAGACTCGACAGATCACTCCACGGACTTGTAAGGAGTAACATTTCGAACATGGTAACTGGTGTTTTACATGGTTATCAAAAGGTGCTTGAGATAGTAGGTATAGGTTATAAGGCTCAGGTAGTTGGTGATAAGATAGTTTTGAATTTAGGCTATTCTCATCCTATTGAATTTTATCTGCCTGAGGGTATTAAGGCTTCTGTTGATGCAAAACAGACAATAATTACATTAACTGGAGTTGATAAATATAAACTTGGACAGGTTGCTTCAAATATTCGGTCATTAAGGCTTCCAGATTCATATAAAGGGAAAGGTATAAGATATTCTGGAGAATACCTGAAATTGAAGGCTGGTAAGACTGGCAAGAAATAAAAACCTCTTTTATCCCATTTTATTCTTTTATTCGGGAATAAGAGGTGAGTATGGAGGTTAGCTCTGGCTAAAGGGAAAAAAGAGGGTAGAGAAAGGCGACACAAAAGAATAAGAAAAAAGGTTTTCGGGACACCTGAAAGGCTAAGACTTTCAGTTTATCGAAGTCTAAATCATATATATGCACAGATTATTGATGATTTAAAAGGACATACTCTCGTATCAGCGTCAAGTCTTGATAAAGAATTTAGAGATAATAAATCTCATAAAGGTAATATCGAAACTGCTAAAAAGGTTGGAAGACTTTTAGCACAGAGGGCATTAGAAAAAAATATAAGAAAGGTTGTCTTTGATAGAGGTGGATATCTTTATCATGGAAGAATTAAGGCTTTAGCAGATGCGGCGAGAGAAGCCGGACTTGAGTTTTAATATATATTGAAAAAAAAAAGTAATTAGATGAATTATACATTTTACGCTAAATGCTTCACTGAATGAAAGATATGGAGGTGTAGTGGCAAGAATAGACTCAGAAGGATTAAACCTCAAAGATAAAGTTGTATATATTAATAGGGTGGCAAAGGTTGTTAAGGGAGGAAGGCGCTTTTCTTTTTCAGCCCTTGTAGTAGTTGGAGATGGAGAGGGAACGGTTGGAATGGGAAAGGGTAAGGCATCAGAGGTCCCAGAAGCAATAAGAAAGGCTATAGAACAGGCTAAAAAATCTTTGATTAAATTTCCAATAAAGGATGGAACAATTCCTCATAGAGTAATAGGAAAGTTCGGTTCAGGAACTGTTATTATGAATCCTGCACCAAAAGGGACAGGTATTATTGCTGGAGGAGCGGTAAGGGCTGTTCTGGAGGTAGCAGGTGTGCAGGATATAGTAGCAAAATCATTACGTAGTCACAATCCATTTAACACAGTGAAAGCAACATTGAATGGTCTGTCGTTAATAAAGGATCCTGACTCACTAATAAAATTGAGAGGAAAAGTTGAAGAGGAGACTCAGGAGCCATGATGAAGATAGAAGACTTGAGACCAGCAACAGGGAAAAGAAAAAGACCTAAAAGGGTTGGTCGTGGTATAGGTTCTGGACATGGAAAGACATCTTGTAAAGGACACAAAGGACAAAAGGCTCGCTCAGGTGGAGCTAAAGGACCTGGATTCGAAGGTGGTCAAATGCCTCTTCAGAGAAGACTTCCTAAAAGAGGATTTAAGAACTTAAATAGAATTGAATATTCAATAGTGAATCTAAAGGATATTAACAGTATTGAGGATTCTAATGTCATTACACCTGAACTCCTTTTAGAAAAAGGTATTGTAAAGGATTTAAAGAATGGCATTAAAATTCTTGGGGAAGGAGAGATTCAAAAGCCTTTTACAGTCAGGGCAAATGCCTTCAGTGCATCTGCAAAGGCTAAGATAGAGGCTTCAGGTGGAAAATGCGAGTTAATAACCAAATTCCAAAGACCAAATTAACAGAAAAACCAGATTCCGAATGTCAGTAAATAAGTTAATAGTAAAAATTTATTTGGAATTTGGAATTTGGGCCATTTGAATTTAATTTAGATGGGTATTTCTTCAAGCTTCCAGAACATATTTAAAATTCAAGAGCTCAAAAATAGGATTTTTTTTACACTTGCGCTCCTTGCTGTTTACAGGATCGGGGCTCATATTCCAACTCCCGGGATTAATGGAGAAGAATTGAGCAAGTTCCTTGCTGAAAGGGGCGGTGCTTTGATGGGCTTCTTTGATATGTTTTCAGGAGGAGCCCTATCAAGGGTTACGATATTTGCCCTGGGAATAATGCCATATATTAGTGCTTCTATTATTCTCCAGCTTCTTACTGTAGTAATTCCTTCAATAGGTAAACTCGCAAAAGAAGGAGAAGCGGGTAGAAAAAAGATTATAAAGTATACAAGATATGGAACAGTGCTTATCAGTGCAATTCAGTCATTTGGAATTGCTGCTGGTTTAGAAGGAATGGCTGGAGGTGCATTCATCCAGAACCCTGGTTGGTCATTCAGATTATTGACCATGATTACCTTAACCTCAGGGACTGCATTCATAATGTGGCTTGGTGAACAGATAACTGAAAGGGGTATAGGAAATGGGATATCGCTGATTATCTTTGCTGGAATTGTTGCACGTTTCCCAAATGCCGTAATAAGCACAATCAGACTTGTACAGGCTGGAGAACTATCTATTCTCTTTGTTATCGTTCTTGTTATTATGATGGTGGCTATTATAGGGGGGATAATTTATGTAGAAAGGAGTCAGAGAAAGATACCTGTTCAGTATGCAAAGAGGGTGGTAGGAAGAAAGGTATATGGTGGTCAGTCAACGCATTTGCCTCTTAAGATAAATACATCAGGAGTAATTCCTCCAATATTCGCTTCATCTATTATCATGTTTCCTGCAACAGTAGCAGGTTTTATTGCTATTCCATGGGTCCAATCTATTGCAAAACAACTTGCTCCGGGTACCTTACTCCACAGTGTTTTATATGTGGGACTTATTATATTCTTTGCTTATTTTTATACTGCCATAATATTTAATCCTGTTGATATCGCAGATAATCTTAAAAAATATGGCGGTTTTATACCCGGTATAAGACCAGGACAGAAAACATCAGAATATATATATAGAGTTCTTTCAAGATTGACTTTTGTGGGGGGTATATATCTCTCTATTGTCTGCATTATCCCAGAAATTTTAATAACAAAATTCCATGTCCCTTTTTATTTTGGTGGGACATCTATCCTTATTACAGTTGGTGTTGCTCTTGATACTGTTTCCCAGATAGAGACACACCTTATTACACGTTCTTATGAAGGATTTTTGAAAAAAGGCAGGATAAGAGGAAGAAGGGGATAATATCCAAAAAACAAGGTGTTAAATTTTATAGAATATGATAATTTTAAAATCCCAGGAAGAGATAGAAAAGATAGCACAGGCATGTCTTATCGTAGCAAGGACACTGGAAGCCATTAAAAAAATGGTTAGACCTGGTTTAACAACACTCGAGATAGATAATTTTGCAAATGATTTCATAAGGTTGCATGGAGGTTTGCCAGCATTTAAAGGATATAGAGGTTATCCTGCGAATATCTGTACATCAGTAAATAATGAGGTTATTCATGGGATACCTTCCAAAAGGATTCTGAAAGAAGGAGATATCCTTGGTATTGATCTCGGTGTCTATAAAGACGGTTTTTATGGCGATGGAGCTGTTACTGTCCCGGTTGGAGAAATAGGACCAGACTTGCAAAAACTTTTAAGGGTTACAGAAGAGGCTCTTTATGAAGGTATAGAAGAAGCGAGAATAGGCAATAGGGTATCAGATATATCTCATTCTATACAGAAACATGTAGAGTCTAATGGTTTTTCTGTGGTGAGATCTTTCGTAGGACATGGTATAGGTAGAGAATTACATGAAGAACCACAGATACCTAACTTCGGACCACCTGGCCGTGGACCTAGACTTCGCGAAGGGATGACACTTGCGATTGAAACAATGGTAAATGCGGGTGGGTATGAGGTGTTTATCCTTAATGATGGCTGGACCGCTGTTACAGTCGACGGGAAGCCGTCAGCACACTTCGAGCATACAGTAGTTGTTACTGTAGATGGACCAAGGGTATTGACTAAAATAGCATAAAAAAATTATAATTTCAGGTTAATGCCAAAAGAAGAAACAATAGAAGTTCAAGGGACTGTCGTAGATACCTTACCTAATGCTATGTTTAAGGTCAAGCTTGAAAATGGTCAGGTTATATTAGCATACGTATCAGGTAAAATAAGGATGCATTTTATAAAGATTCTACCAGGAGACAAGGTAACTGTTGAGCTTTCACCTTATGATCTTACTAAAGGTAGGATAACTTATAGAGTTAAATGAAAGGTTTAAAATAAAAATATCAATTTTATCTTAGAGGTTAAAATGAAGGTTAGATCCTCAGTTAAACCTATATGTGCTAAATGTAAAATAATAAAGAGGAAAGGTGTTATTAGGGTTATATGTGAAAACCCAAGACATAAGCAGAGACAGGGGTGATTCATTGATTAATACAGTCATTAGTCAATTGTAACTGAAAAGATTAATACAATTCTAACGATAAATGTCTTATTATAAAAAGGAGTATAAATGGCAAGGATAGCCGGT
>JBNAVX010000079.1:0-11740 GCA_049700155.1 Thermodesulfovibrionales bacterium | reverse complement strand
AGTGAAGCCCCGACTTTAGTCGGGGAGCTTCACTCATAAATTTATGAATTAAGTGGGCTAAATAAAGTTTATGAGAATCGGCATTGGTTACGACTCCCACAGACTTGTTAAGGGAAGAAGGCTTATAATTGGAGGTGTTAATATCCCCTTTGAAAAAGGTCTCATTGGACATTCAGATGCTGATGTATTATGTCACGCAATCATAGACTCAATTCTTGGAGCTACTGGACTTGGTGACATAGGAAGACACTTTCCTGATACAGACCAAAAATGGAAGGATGTATCAAGCTTAGATCTGCTAAAGCATGTTGTCGGACTTATGAAGGCTGAAGGTTTTAAAGTCTTATGGTTAGATACCACGATTATTGTGGAAGAACCAAAAATCTTTCCTTATATAGAGACCATGAAGAAAGAGATATCAAAATCTGGCATTCCCTTAGAAGCAATCAGCATCAAAGCCAAGACTAATGAAGGAATGGGATTTATTGGCAGAGGAGAGGGCATCGCTGCCTTTGCAGTATGTATATTAAAAAAGACTATATAACTTCTGTACAAATAGAGGCTAAAAGTTAGGATATCGGCTATGACACAGGACTTTTATAATATAATATTCTATGACATTGTGGACATTGTATTATCTCTTCATTTCTTTTAATCTCAACATATAATTGTGGGGGGATATTCATATTACATCCCTGACATACTTCTCCTTTAACTTCTGCTACTGCTACACCACCACCTGATTCCATAAGACTCATATAAAGGTTATAAATTTCTTTGTTCATCGACTCAACAATCTTCTTTCTTTTTTCTTTAAGAGACTCAAGTTCTTTCTGAGATACTAAAATCTCATTCTCTATTTTTTCTTTAATCGCTTTCACCCTGCTCTTTTCAGATTTGATCCTCTCCTCTACTAATTTTACCTCTCCTGAAAATGTATCTATTTCTTCCATGATCAAAAGAACCTCGTCTTCTAAATCGTGTAATTCTTTCTCTGCTGACTCTATCTCTTTCAGATGGGCTTGATATTCTTTATTTGTTTTTATCTCTGTAGTCCTTGCTTTCAATTTTCTGATCTTTTCATTCAAATCATCTAATTCTCTTTCTTTTTCTCTTTTCTTTTTTTCTAAAGTATCCTTTTTTTGTTTTAACTTAACAAGAACAGCTTCTTCCTCCTTAAGTGGCAATTCTGCCTCAGAAATTTTTAATGGCATCTCATTAATAACTGATTGTTTATTAATTATAAAGGTATCAAGCTGTTGAAGACTTATCAAAAGCTCTAAATGACTCTCCAAATAACCTCCTGAAAAGTAAAAATCTTAAACTTAAATAAAGGCTTTATATAGTGGGCCCACCAGGACTCGAACCTGGGACCAACCGGTTATGAGCCGGTAGCTCTTCCAGCTGAGCTATGGGCCCTCAAAATTATTTCAATTTTAAATGCTTACTTATAATTAGGTCAAGTTGAACTCTTCGAAGATTTTTGCCTCCTCTTCCAGTATTTTTCAATCTCAACAGCAAAAAATACCACAGATGAAAGAGCAAGCGATATCAATAGCTCATATAGGCTAAGAGGTTTTGTTTTGAATATTGGATTAAGAAATGGAATATATATGGTACACATCTGGAGAACAAAGGTGAGAATAAAAGCGAATAGTAAAGGTTTATTAGTAAACAAACCTAATGAAAATAAAGATTCCTTTTCTGAGCGGAGGGCGAGTACATTACCCATCTGACTTAAACACAATACTGTAAATACCATAGTCTGCCAGTGTGCAAGACCTGTTTTAATAGACCACGCCTGTGTGAATATAGATACAGCACCCATGAGAAGTCCAATCCATATAATCTGGATCCACATTCCAGCAAATATGTTTTCCTGAGGATGTCTTGGTGGTCTATTCATGATATCTTTTTCTGCAGGTTCTGCTGCTAATGCAAGACCAGGGAGTCCATCAGTCACTAAGTTTATCCATAAGATATGGATTGGCAAGAGCGGGATAGGAAGACCAAGAAATGGAGCAAGGAATATAGTCCATATTTCTCCTGAGTTACTCGTCATAGTATATCTAATAAATTTACGGATATTATCGAATATTCGCCTTCCTTCTTCTACTGCCTTTACGATAGTTGCAAAGTTATCATCAAGTAATATCATGTGTGATGCCTCTTTAGAAACATCCGTTCCTGTTATCCCCATTGCAATTCCAATGTCTGCTCTTCTTAAAGCAGGTGCATCATTGACTCCATCTCCGGTCATTGCCACAAATTGACCCTTATCTTGAAGGGCTTTAACAATCTTTAATTTCTGTTCAGGTGCAACCCTCGCATAGATTTTAATTTTTTCTACTATTTCTTCGAAATCTTCCATTGGTAGATCAGCAAGTCTTCTACCTGTGATAATAAATCTTGAATTATCTTCAAGTATTCCAAGCCTTCTTGCTATCGCCTTTGCTGTTATAGGATGGTCACCTGTAATCATTACAGGTTTTATACCTGCAGTTTTACATAATGAAACAGCTTCCTTCACTTCCTCCCTTGGAGGATCCATAAGTCCAATTAGACCTACAATAGTTAAACCTGACTCAATGTTCTCAGGTGAAATAATATCTGGCATGTCTTCCAATTCTTTCATGCAAATACATAGGACTCGCAGTCCATCGGCAGCCATTTTATTATTAACCTCTAAAATTTCTTCCTTATCAATAGGTTTTAAGCCTTCAGATATCAAAATAGCATCAGATTTCTCAACCAGTACATCTACAGCGCCCTTGGTAAAAGAAATAAATGATGCATGATGCAGAATGTGTGAATCATAAATCTTTTCATCCATTACTCTGTGAACTGTCGTCATACATTTTCTTTCTGAATCAAATGGTATTTCAGCAACTCTCGGATAATCTTTAAGTAGTAAATCTTTTTTAAAACCAGCCTCCTGTGCTGCCATATACAAGGCTATCTCTGTAGGATCACCAATAAGCCTGTTTTCCTTATCTGCTTCTGCATCATTGCTTATTGCAATGGCTGTGAAAAGTAAAGATTCAACAGCTTTTTCACCTGACCACTCAACCCCTTGACCCCTTTGCCCTTTTATTATCTTACCATCCACATAGATTTCTTCTACCACCATCTTATTTTGTGTAAGGGTGCCTGTTTTGTCAGAACATATATAAGTGACAGAACCAAGTGTCTCAACAGCAGGAAGTTTTCTTATAAGTGCATTCTGCCTGACCATTTTTTTTGCACCGATTGCAAGCGATATTGTTACTACTGCCGGAAGTGCTTCTGGTATTGCTGCAACTGCAAGACTGATAGATGTAAGAAACATCAGTAAAGGAGATTCTCCTCTAATAAGACCCGCTGTAAAGACTATACCGCATATGGCAAGCACTGAAATTGCAAGTCGCTGTCCAAACCGAGCAAGTCTTTTCTGAAGGGGGGTCTTCATCTCCTCTTCTTCTTGAAGCATAGTAGCGATCTTACCCAATTCTGTCTCCATGCCTGTAGCTACAACGACTCCAACACCTCTTCCATATGAAACAGTAGTCCCTTTATATACCATGTTTTTCCTGTCTCCCAGTGGAATCATCTTATCTTCAATAACTTTAATATTCTTCTCTGTGGGAACTGATTCTCCTGTAAGAGCTGCCTCTTCTACCTTCAATTGACTGCCTTCAATAAGTCTCATATCTGCAGGGACAATCTTACCAGCCTCTAAAGTAACGATGTCACCTGGCACAATTTCTGAAGCAGGTATATCAGAAAGTTTTTCATCTCTAAAAACTGTTGCACTTGGTGCAGCCATCTTCTTGAGAGCAGCCATAGCCTTTTCTGCACGATACTCCTGGATAAAGCCTATAACGGCATTAAGAATTACGATAACAATGATTGCTATAGTATCTGAGAGTTCACCTTTCACGCCTGATATGATTGCAGCAGCAATAAGGACAAGGATCATAAAGTCCTTGAATTGATCTAAGAACATCAAGAAGGCAGTCTTTTTAACCCTCTCAGTCAAAACATTAAGGCCATATTTCTTTAGTCTCCTCTTTGCCTCATCTTCAGATAATCCTCTGTAAGAGGTCTCCAACTCTTTAAATACTTCTTCTATTTTTTTCTGATGCCAGTACATGACCTTAAAATTTAATTAATTTTATTGGTGGTTAATGAGAACCTGTCTCAGTTTCTTTTTAAACATTAAAGGATGTGTGCCTTGCCAGTAAATCTTATTACACATACAACACTTAAGAAAATTGTGGAAATTATAAAAAACATATTCCGGCACTGAATCTCTTATCTCATTTTTATCCAGGACTCTTATAAGTCTTCCATTACATATAACACACCTGCTAAGAGGCTGGAAATCTTTCAGGTGAAGGGTATTTATCACCTCATGGAGCTGCTTGAAAGGTTCATTCGAAATGATAAGAAGATAATTTTGAATACCCTTTATCTTAACAAGTCTTGTATCTCTTGTAAGAATAATCCTTTCCTGTTCTTTTGCAATTCTTATAAGTCTCGAATCGCTTATACTGGAATCATATAAGGTATCAAATCCAAGGAGCCTTAGCCAGCGAGCAAGTCTCCCAAGCATCACATCTGCGATAAAACAAGGTCTGCAATGATCAACCTTCAATCTTTGGTTCAGAAAATATCTGGTCTAAATCTCTTTTTACAAAGGTGTTTTTATATTTTGCCATCCCTGTGCCAGCAGGAATTATCCTTCCCATAATTACATTTTCCTTAAGTCCCCTGAGTTCATCAACAGCACCATTTATTGCGGCCTCTGTAAGAACCCTTGTAGTCTCCTGGAATGAGGCTGCTGAGACAAAGCTATCTGTCGTCAAAGAAGCCTTTGTTATACCAAGAAGTATCGGTTTGCCTTGTGCTGGTTTACCACCCTGTGCCTTAACTTTGAGATTCTCTTCCTGGAACTCTAACCGATCTACTTGCTCACCTGGGAGAAACATGGTATCGCCGGGGTCCTCTATCCTTACCTTTTTCATCATCTGTCTGACTATAATTTCAATATGTTTATCATTGATAGATACACCCTGTAACCTGTAAACCTTTTGAACTTCATCAACAAGATATCTCTGGAGTTCCTTTGGTCCGAGTATATCAAGTATATTATGAGGATTTACCGCACCATCCATGAGAGGTTCTCCTGCCCTGACCCAATCACCTTCATGAACGCTCACATGTTTACCTTTTGGAATTGTATATTCCCTCTCTTCATCTCCGCCTTTAACTACAACAACACGCATCCCTTTAGGTGCACTCTTAAACTCTACCATACCGCTTATTTCAGCCACTATCGCCTGTTCCTTTGGTCTTCTCGCCTCAAAGAGTTCTGCAACTCTTGGAAGACCACCTGTAATGTCCTTTGTCTTTGTTGTCTCTCGAGGAATCTTTGCAAGTATATCACCTGGATATACCACATCATTCTTTTCTACGAGTATATGTGCACCTGCTGGTAAAAGGTAACGCGCAAGATTTGTAGTGCCTGGAATTCTTGCAGTCCTTCCCTGTTCATCTTTAATAGAGACCCTTGGTCTCTTGTTTGCAGGATAATCAATAATCACCTTATGTGAAAGACCTGTTGTTTCATCAACCTCTTCTTTTACTGTTACTCCTTCCTCAATATCGCCAAGGGCAACTTTACCACCAATCTCTGTAAGAATCGGTATAGAATAAGGGTCCCATTCAACAATTCTCTGCCCGATCTCTACCTTCTGTCCATTTTCAACAAGTAGTTTAGCTCCATAGACGACCGAGTATTTCTCTTTTTCCCTACCTTTTGAATCTACAACTGCAATACTCCCATTTCTATTCATAACCACAAGAAGACCTTCTCTATTCCTGACTGTACTGATGTTTATGAACTTTATTACTCCAGAATTTTTTACTTCAAGAACAGTCCTTTCCACTACTTTGGCAGCTGCTCCACCTATATGAAATGTTCTCATCGTAAGCTGTGTGCCAGGCTCACCAATTGATTGAGCTGCAATTATACCAACTGCCTCACCCAGTTCTACTATCTCACCCATTGCAAGGTCCCTTCCATAGCACTTTATACATACACCATGCCTTGACTGGCATGTAAGCACTGACCTTATCTTGACCCTGTCTATCCCAGCATCAATCACTTTCTGGCAGAGATATTCATCTATTTCTTGATTTCTTTTAACGATAATCTCTTTTGTTAGAGGGTCTTTAATGTCCTCAGCAGCAATCCTACCAAGAATTCTCTCTTCAAGAGGTTGTATGATCTCTCCGCCTTCTACAAGGGAAGAAACAACTATGCCATCATTAGTATTGCAATCTTCCTCAGTCACTATGACATCCTGGGCAACGTCAACGAGTCGCCTTGTAAGATAACCTGAATTAGCAGTCTTAAGGGCTGTGTCTGCAAGACCCTTTCGGGCTCCATGCGTGGAGATAAAGTATTGTAAAGGGGATAGGCCCTCCCTGAAGTTTGCAGTAATAGGAGTTTCTATTATCTCTCCTGAAGGTTTTGCCATCAAACCTCTCATACCAGCAAGCTGTCTTATCTGTGCAGTACTTCCTCTCGCACCTGAATCAGCCATCATAAATATACTGTTGAAAGACCTCCTTTCTTTAAGTTCATCTTCTGAAAAGGTCTTTCCTTCTTCAGCACCAAGCTCCTTCATCATCTCATCAGCTATCCTCTCTGTCACATTTGCCCATATATCAATTACTTTATTGTACCTTTCACCTTGTGTAATAAGGCCATCTGCATATTGTTTCTGAACCTCGATCACTTCCTGCTCAGCAGCACGGATAAGTCCTGGTTTTTTTGATGGTATGTGCATATCATCCATACAAATTGATATGCCTGATTTTGTAGCATAATAAAACCCGAGTTTTTCTAAATTGTCTAAAAAGACAACTGTCTCACGCTTACCTGCCTTTTTGTATGCATATTCTATGAGTTTGCCAATCTCCTTCTTTGTAATATCTCTGTTGACCATCGAGAAAGGAATCTCTCTTGGTAGTATCTCACTGAAAAGCACTCTGCCCGTTGTAGTCTCAACAAAATCTCCGTTCATCCTAACTTTTATCCTTGCATGTTCTTCCAATATTCCTGCATCATATGCAATCCTAACATCATCAGGGTCTGCAAATATCTTGCCTTCACCTTTTGCTCCCTTCTTTTCTTTTGTAAGATAGTAAATCCCTAAAACCATGTCCTGAGTAGGCACCACAATCGGCTTTCCATTTGCTGGAGAAAGGATATTATTGATAGACATCATAAGAACCCTTGCCTCTATCTGAGCCTCGATCGATAGAGGCACATGAACAGCCATCTGGTCCCCGTCGAAATCCGCATTGAATGCAGTACATACAAGTGGGTGGAGCTTTATTGCCTTACCTTCAACAAGGACAGGGTCAAATGCCTGGATACCGAGTCTGTGTAAGGTTGGGGCTCTATTAAGGAGAACAGGGTGTTCTTTTATAACCTCCTCAAGTGCATCCCAGACCTCTGGTGACTCCTTCTCTACAAGTTTTTTTGCTGCTTTTATGGTAGTAGCATATCCCTTTGACTCAAGCTTATTAAAGACAAAGGGCTTGAATAGCTCAAGCGCCATCCTCTTTGGTAGACCACATTGGTGGAGTTTCAATTCCGGTCCTACAACAATAACAGACCTCCCTGAATAATCAACTCTTTTCCCAAGTAAATTCTGTCTGAACCTTCCCTGTTTTCCTTTTATCATATCGCTCAAAGATTTAAGAGGTCTTTTGGTTGTGGTCTTTAGAATTCTACTTCTCCTGCCATTATCAAAAAGGGCATCTACAGCCTCCTGAAGCATTCTTTTTTCATTCTTGATTATTACACTTGGTGCTTTTAACTCCATTAACCTCTTCAACCTGTTATTCCTGTTAATTACTCTTCTGTATAGGTCATTCAAATCAGAGGTAGCAAAACGACCACCTTCTAAAGGCACAAGCGGTCTGAGATCAGGTGGAAGAACAGGTATAACATCCATAATCATCCACTCAGGTTTATTTCCTGATTTTCTGAATGCCTCTACAATTCTCAGTCTCTTTGTCAGTCTCTTTTTAACACCAAGGGATGAAGCCTCTTTTATCTTTAGTTTAAGCTCTGCAGCAAGGGCATCAAGGTCTATTTTCCTGAGAAGTTCTCTGATAGCCTCAGCACCCATACCTGCCTTGAATCTTGACCCGTATTCAGCAGTCCTCTTCTTAAACATCTCCTCTGTAAGGAGCTCTTTTTCTTTAAGAGGGGTATCACCTGGATCTGTTACTACATAATTCTCAAAATATAATACCTTTTCAAGATGACGCATCGTCATATCGAGCAATGTCCCGATTCTACTTGGGACACCTTTCAGGAACCATATATGGGCAACAGGACTCGCAAGTTCAATATGGCCAAGTCTCTCACGCCTGACCTTAGATTGAACAACCTCCACGCCACACTTATCACATACCACTCCTCTATGCTTCATACGCCTGTATTTACCGCAGATACATTCCCAGTCTTTTACAGGTCCAAATATTTTTGCGCAGAATAATCCATCTCTTTCCGGTTTGAATGTGCGATAATTAATAGTCTCAGGCTTTTTTACCTCACCATATGACCATTCCCTTATCTTTTCTGGTGAGGCAAGCCTAATCCTGATTGCCTCAAAATCTAAAGGATTTTTTGGCTTCTGAAAAATTGAATAGATATCTTCTGTCAAAGCTAATCCCCTTTCTCTCTTTTCTCCAAAAGCTCCACATCAAGTGCAAGACTTTGGAGTTCTTTTATTAATACATGGAATGATTCTGGCACCCCGGGTTCAAGAGTTGCGTCTCCTTTTACAATTGCCTCGTACATACGTGCCCTGCCTGTAACATCATCACTTTTTACTGTAAGAAACTCCTGAAGTGTATATGCCGCACCGTATGCTTCAAGCGCCCATACCTCCATTTCACCGAGCCTCTGACCACCAAACTGAGCCTTTCCTCCAAGTGGCTGCTGTGTGACTAAAGAATATGGACCTATTGAGCGGGCATGCATCTTATCATCTACAAGGTGATGGAGTTTCATCATGTACATGTATCCTACTGTCACAGGTCTGTCAAAGGGCTCACCAGTTCTTCCATCATAAAGCACTAACTGACCAGATTTTGGTAAACCTGCCTTAGAAAGAAGCTCTTTGATCTCTGATTCTTTTGCACCCTCAAAAACAGGAGTTGCTATATATATCCCAAGAGCCTTAGCTGCCCAGCCTAAGTGTGTTTCGAGTATCTGACCAACATTCATCCTCGATGGCACACCCAGAGGGTTGAGTACAATATCAACAGGTGTTCCATCAGAAAGATAAGGCATGTCTTCTTCTGGAAGTACCATCGCAACAACTCCCTTGTTTCCATGCCTTCCAGCCATTTTGTCTCCTACCTGAATCTTTCTCTTCATCGCAATGTATACCTTTACCCATTTGTTTACACCATGAGGTAACTCGTCACCCATCTTTACTCTATCTATTCTTTCATCATACCTTGATTCGAGATAACGAATATAAGAATTTGTCTCGTTATTAATCGACTCCATCTTTTCACGAATATCAGTATCTTCTATCTTAATACGCATAAGGTGTTCATCTTTTATTTTTGTAAGATGTTCCTTTGTCAGCTTGCTTCCTTTCGGACATATAACCTCCTTAGTCTTAGGATCTTTAACATCTTCAATAACCCTCTGCCCCAGAAGAAGCCTTTTGAGATTGCGAAACTTTTCTTCTTTTATTATCCTGACCTCTTCCTCAAAATCACGCTGTAATCTATGGATATCATCTTCTTCTATACTCTTTGCCCTCTCATCCTTCTCTGCCCCTTTTCTCGAAAATATCCTAACATCAACAACCGTTCCTTCAATACCCGGCGGGACATAAAGACAGCTCTCCTTTACCTCCTCTGCCTTTTCTCCGAAGATAGCCCTCAGGAGTTTTTCTTCTGGAGTGAGCTGTGTCTCACCCTTTGGTGTGACTTTACCAACAAGGATATCACCTGGTTTTACCTCTGCACCAATACGTATCACACCGCTTTCATCAAGGTCTTTTAATGCCTCTTCTCCAACATTTGGAACATCCCTTGTTATCTCTTCTGGTCCAAGTTTCGTCTCTCTTGCCTCTATCTCAAACTCTTCGATATGAACTGATGTGAATACATCTTCTTTAACAAGTCTTTCGCTGATCAGAATAGCGTCTTCAAAGTTATATCCTCCCCATGGCATGAAAGCTACAAGGACATTCTTACCAAGTGCAAGTTCTCCTAAATCAGTTGATGGGCCTTCAGCAATAATATCGCCTTTTTCTATTACATCACCTGTTTTTACTATAGGTCGCTGATTAATACAAGTTGCCTGATTTGATCTCTGGAATTTTATCAGGTTATATATATCTACACCTCCACCATCCCCCGAAACCCTGACCACAACTCTTGATGCATCAACGCTCTCAACAACTCCACTTCTTTTAGCAATTACAAGTGCCCCAGAATCTCGTGCTGCAACATATTCCATGCCTGTTCCGACTAAAGGAGCTTCAGATTGCAAAAGGGGAACAGCCTGTCTCTGCATATTAGAACCCATTAGTGCCCTGTTTGCATCATCATTTTCAAGGAACGGGATTAGGGATGCAGAAACACCAACAATCTGTTTTGGAGACACATCCATATATTCAACTTCCTGAGGGGATACCATTTTGAAGTCCCCACCCACCCTTGCTGATATTGTTTCACCTATCAGATTTCCATCTTTATCTATGGGTGAGGTTGCTTCTGCGATAACATATTTTTCACCATCAATAGCTGAAAGATATTCTATATTATTTGTGACCCTTCCATTTATGACCTTTCTGTAGGGAACTTCAATAAAACCAAAATCATTCACACGTGCATAGGTTGCAAGAGATGTAATGAGTCCAATATTTGGACCTTCAGGTGTCTCAATCGGGCATATCCTTCCATAATGTGTTGGATGGACATCTCTCACTTCAAACCCTGCTCTTTCTCGTGTCAGCCCTCCTGGTCCTAAAGCTGAAAGTCTTCTTTTATGGGTTATTTCTGACAATGGATTCGTCTGATCCATAAACTGACTCAGCTGGCTGGAACCAAAGAATTCCTTTACCGCAGCCATCACAGGTTTTGCATTTATAAGCTCATGTGGCATAGCAGTCTCAAGGTCTGCAAGGGTCATCTTTTCCTTAACAGCCCGTTCCATCCTCACTAATCCAATCCTTAACTGATTTTCAAGAAGCTCTCCGCTTCCCTTTACCCTTCTATTTCCAAGATGGTCTATATCGTCAATTTCGCCCTTCCCTGTCCTCAAAACAAGAAGATATCTCACAATCTCTATAATGTCTTTATCTGTAAGAACCCTTTTTTCAAGAGGAACATCTATGCCGAGACGCTTATTCAACTTAAGACGCCCAACAGGTGAAAGGTCATACCTCTTGGGATCAAAGAATAATCCATTGAATAGCTCCTTAGCAGCACTAAGAGTTGGCGGTTCACCGGGTCTCAATTTTTTATATATCTCAATGATTGCCTCGTCCTGTGTGCTGACACCATCTGTAAGGAGTGTATCTCTAAGAGATGGTAAGAAATTGACATTATCTATAAAAAGAAGACTCAGAGAATCTATCTTGAGCGAAAGGATTTTATTAAGTGCTTCTTCATTAATCACCTCATTGCCCTCAAGTATCACCTCACC
>JBNAVX010000078.1:11135-11942 GCA_049700155.1 Thermodesulfovibrionales bacterium | reverse complement strand
TGTGTCATGTGCACAAATAGTTTCCCATATGTGCAAGAATGATTTTTACGTAACAGAAGAATTTAGTTTAATATAGAGTAATAATAGTAATTTATATCTGATTAATATAAACACTTGCTTATATGAATGATACTTTTTTATAGTCTAATTTATAGTCTAAAATGAAATTTATAAAAGATGAAAAATTAAATCAAAATAGAAAGGAGAAAAAATGGCAAGTCCTATTATTATTGTTGAAGATGATAGAAAAATTGCAAAAATAGTTAAAGTATATCTTGAAAATAATGGATATAAAGTCATTCATTTTGAGAAAGGAAGAGATGCAATAAATTTTGTCTTGAAGGAAATTCCTCTTCTTGTAATACTCGATTTAAAATTGCCAGATATCAGTGGTGAAGCGGTTTGCAAAGAGATTAGAGAAATAGGTGATTTCCCTATCATTATGCTTACAGCTAAATCTCAGGAGGAAGAGAGAATAACAGGATTTTCCCTTGGTGCTGACGACTATGTTGTTAAACCATTTAGCCCTAAAGAACTGGTTTATAGAGTGAAAGCTGTTCTTAAAAGAGCAAAAAAGGATGACCTATGTACCGCTTATCCTATCAGTTTTAATAATGGACTTTTAAAGATTGATGGAAGAAGTTATGAAGTAATAAAAAGGGATAAACCTGTTGAGCTTACACCTACAGAGTTTAAATTGCTGTTTGTGCTTGCTTCTTACCCCCAAAAGGTATTTACAAGGGAGGAGTTAGTTGAAAAAGCACTTGGTTATCAATTTGAAGGGTATGAAAGAAGCATAGACGCCCA
>JBNAVX010000078.1:0-11125 GCA_049700155.1 Thermodesulfovibrionales bacterium | reverse complement strand
GATCCAAAAAACCCCAATTTGATTCTAACAGTTTACGGTGTTGGTTACAGGTTTAGCGGGAAAAAAGATGTTTAAAAATATCTGGACAAAATTTTTTATTGTACTTTTAACCGTTTCAATGCTTGCACTAACAGCAGCATATATTCTCAGAGAGCTTATGATAAGAGATTTTAGATATTATCTTGAGGGTGAAATGGAAGATAGGGTCTACCGTGTTATTGCTAATATTGAGGGTTCATATGAAAAATATTCAGGATGGAATATTGAAGCGTTAAATGAAGATGCTATCTGGGCATTATTGATGGGGCTTAAAGTAAAAATAAAGGACCTGAATGATAGAGTAATAGTTGATACAGCGAGTGCTTTTAGTAGATTGTCACCGTTATTGCAGAGGAGGATAAAGGCTGTTACAGACGTAAAACTTCTGAGTAAAGAAGGGGAATATTCTCCATATCCTCTTTTCCTGGCCGGCAAAGAGATCGGGAGCCTTGAGGTCAGGTTTTTATATCCAGAAAAAGAATTTTTTTTTATAGAAAGGTCAAACAGGTTTCTACTTTTTTCCCTTTTAGCAGTTGGTTGCATAGTTGCCCTCTTCAGTATGGTCTTTTCAAGAAAACTGACTCAACCAATAAAGCAACTTGATTCTGTTGCATATGCAATCAGTACGGGTGACTTAAAGAGTCGTGTCAAAATCTCTGGCAGCGATGAAATAAAAAGACTCTCAGAAACATTTAATAAAATGGCAGAAAATCTTGAGAAACAAGATTTACTCAGGAAGAAACTTATTTCAAATGTTGCACATGAATTAAGAACACCTATTACAGTTATAAAAGGAGAGGTTGAGGCAATGATAGACGGCATAGTGCCTGTAGATAAGGAACGTCTTTTTTCAATATATGAGGAGATAAATAGAGTAAAAAAAATTTTAGATGGTATAGAAGACCTTTCACAGGCTGAAGCTGGTACAATGTGGATTGAAAAACAGAAAATTAAGTTAACCCCTTTTCTAAAAAATATATCAGAAAAATTCAGCAGATTATTTTTGGAGAAAGAGATCAGTTTTGAATTTATCAGTAGCAATGAGATTGAGATAAATGCAGACCCTGATAGATTAAGCCAGGTTATAATTAACCTTTTAACTAATGCTTTAAAAGCTACTGAAAAAGGCGGGAAAATATGGATAAAAACAGGAAAAAGGGAATCAGGTATCTCCATAGAGATAGGTGATACAGGACATGGTATAAAACCTGAGGACCTTCCATATATTTTTGAGAGGTTTTACAAAGTATCTGAAGGTGGTCTTGGGTTAGGATTGTCTATTGCAAAAGAGATTACAGAGGCGCATGGAGGGAAAATTGAGGTAGAAAGCACATACGGAAACGGAGCAATTTTTACTATATTAATTCCTTCATAATTTTTCATAATTTATTCGCTATACCTTCACATTCCTTTGATATCTTTAATTTTAAGTTTAAGGAAAGGAGGTGAAGGTGAATGAAAAAGAAAACTATTACAGGTTTGCTTGTTATATTAGGCATAATAATAACAGGTGTTGTCTATGCCCAAGGATACAGAGGTCAAGATTTTTTTGCAAACTGTCAGAATATAGATATTGAAAATATGAAGAAATTTCAATCAGAGACGCTCAATTTAAGGGATGAACTTGCTATAAAGAGATTAGAATTAAGGAATGAATGTCTAAAACAAGACCCTGATAATGATCGCATGGAGAAGCTTAGAAAGGAAATAAGAGAGCTCAAGACAAAGATACGTGAAGTAGCTGATAAATATGAAGTTTCACCTGAGTGTTTGAAGAGACATGGGAAAAGGTTATGTGGAAAACCTTTGGCCTTAAGTCAGTAAGAAATGATTTGTTACAATTTCAAGGGATAAAAAATCCCTTGAAATTGTAAAATAATTAAAGAAAATGAGGAAGGCGCTGTTTATAATAATTCTGACTATTATTTCATTGTTGTCAATAAATATAAGTATTTTTGCACAACCCGGTAATAGTGGATGGAAAGGCAGTAAATACCATTATGGAACTTACTATGCTGACCCAAGCGAAAAGTGTTATGGTGAAAGGAAAGTTATCAGGGACGAACGAGATGCAAGAAAAGTGCTTTTGAGACATTTTAAACATAACAGAGAGGTAATAGGGAATATAAAGGACAGAAATCTATTCTTTGAAGTAGAAATAAGAGGCAGGGATAATAAGACCATAGATAGAATTATTATCGATAAAAGGACAGGAAGAATAAGATCAGTTTATTAAATTTTACCTATCTCACACATACCAGTTAAAGTCTAAATATTAGTTACAACTTTTTATTTCTTGATTAAGAAAAAAAGAAAATTGCTATGGTAATATAAAACTCAATAATAGTTAACCCACTAAGTTCATAAATTTATGAGTAATTGGCAGATTCAGTATTCTCGCTCATTCTCGTCCCGAAAAGGTCGGGACTCCGATTTAAATTCTTTTTTCGAAAGAATTTAAATCCGCTCAAATACTGCATCTGCCGAAAATTTTATGAATAATAAAGGTTAATCATGGCATATAAAGACCTGCGAGATTTTATCAAAGTACTGGAAAAAGGTGGACTTTTAAAAAGAATAAAAGTCGAAGTAGATCCAGTTCTTGAGATATCTGAGATCAATGACAGGGTAGTTAAAAGAGGTGGCCCAGCGCTTTTTTTTGAGAATCCAAAAGGTTCAAGATTTCCATGTGTTGTAAATCTCTTTGGCTCTTATGAAAGGATGAAACTTGCACTTGAGGTGAATAGTCTTGATGAGATTGGCTTGCGAATGATTGAGTTTCTTGAGCCAGAGATACCAACAAATTTAATTGAAAAACTCAAAGCGATCCCGAAATTGAAAAGACTCTCTGATTTTTTACCTAAATATGTAGATTCAGGACCGTGTAAAGAAATTATTATAAAAGATAAACCATCTCTTAATATCTTTCCTGTTCTCAAGACATGGCCCGGAGACGGTGGGAAATTTATAACACTACCTATGGTGTTTACAAAAGACCCTGAATCAGGAAATCGAAATTGTGGGATGTACAGGATGCATATTTATGATGAAAGAACTACAGGGATGCATTGGCACATTCATAAAGATGGGGCAAGACACTATAGAAAATCCCAAAAAATAGGTAAGCGACTTGAAGTAGCAGTTGCCATAGGTTCTGACCCTGCAGTAATGTATTCTGCAACTGCTCCATTGCCTGAGGGGATAGATGAGATGCTTTTTGCAGGATTCTTAAGGAGAGCCCCTGTTGAATTAGTTAAATGTGAAACAGTTGACCTTGAAGTACCTGCAAACTCCGAAATTGTGCTTGAAGGATATTGTGATCCACATGAAAAAAGAACAGAAGGTCCTTTTGGAGACCATACAGGCTATTATTCTCTAAAAGATGATTTTCCGGTATTCCACATAACATGTATAACACATAGAAAAGACGCAATATATCCTGCAACTATAGTTGGAAAACCACCAATGGAGGACTGTTATATCGCTAAGGCTACAGAGAGGATTTTCCTCCCTCTTATTAAAAAACAGCTTCCAGAAATTGTTGATATGAATCTACCTCTGGAAGGGGTTTTTCATAATATTGCTATTGTTTCTATAGATAAACAGTATGCTGGTCACGCAAGGCGAGTAATTTATGCTTTATGGGGAATGGGTCAGTTAAGCTTTACCAAGATTATTGTGGTCGTTGACAAAGAGGTTGATGTACAGAATCCAAGCGAAGTTGTATGGCGAATAGGTAATAATGTTGATCCTAAAAGAGACATTATTATAGTAGAGGGCCCCCTTGATGTGCTTGATCATGCTTCTGACATCCCTGCCTATGGAGGAAAGATGGGTATTGATGCTACAAAGAAATGGAGGTCTGAAGGATTTATGAGAGATTGGCCAGATGAAATAAAAATGTCAGAGGATATAAAGAAACTTGTGGATGAGAGATGGAAGGAGTATGGGTTCTGATGGGTACTTACATAATAGCTATAACTGGTGCAAGTGGAGGCATATATGGCGTAAGGTTATTGAAATACCTTCTAAAGTATGGTCATAAAGTTTATTTAACAATTACCAAAGAAGGCAAAATTATCCTGAAAGATGAGGTAGGTTATAACTGGGATGGTAAAGAAAATACTATAGAGAAAAAAATAAAAAGAGACTTCCGTTTACTTAATGCGAATTTAGAATATTTTAACGAAGATAATCTTTTATCACCCATATCAAGTGGCTCTTCTTTGGTAGATGCTATGATCATAATACCTTGCTCGATGAAAACCCTCTCAGGAATTGCACATGGGTATGCGAATAACCTCGTTGAAAGAGCAGCAGATGTTATGATAAAAGAGGGTAGGACACTAATATTGGTTCCAAGGGAAACACCTTTTAACACAATTCACCTGAGAAATATGTTGTTACTATCGGAAACAGGAGTTAAGATTATTCCACCAATACCAGCATTTTATCACCATCCAAAAAACTTAGACCATATCGTGGATTTTATTGTAGGCAAGGTTCTCGATTCTCTTGGCATTAAGAACAATCTTTATAAAAGATGGAAGAAAAGGAAATGATTTATACAGATTTTCTATAGATGTTTATCACAAGACTTTTTTAAAGTTAATCAAATGGAAAATATTAAAAAACAGGTTAAGGCAATTCTTATGAAAAGAGATTTTGATTCCCTGATTGATTTTTGTGAGAGAGACCGGCACTTCTGGAGAGAGTTGAAATTCAGCCTTTATGATATAGATGAAAAGATAAGATGGTCAGCAATAGAAGCGGTAGGGCGGCTTATGGGGAGATGGTGGTTAAGGAATAATCAAGAAAAGGTGCGTGAATATATTAGGAACCTTTTCTGGTCAATGAATGATGAGTCGGGAGGAATAGGCTGGAGTTCACCACAGGCGATTGCTGAGATTATTATAAATATCCCTGAACTGATTGACCCTTACGGAAGTATGATGGTATCGCATTCTCTTGATGAACCACTTCTTGTCAAAGGAGGACTATGGGGAATTGGCAGACTTGGTAAGAGAATAATAGATTCAGTAGATTTTTTTAAAGAAAAGGTTTTCAAGGTATTCGAAACAGAAGACCCTGAGACAATTGGGTTAGCATCATGGGCAATGGGAGAAGTAGGTTATAAGCCTGCCTTGATATTTATTCAAGGGTTTATGGAAAGGAAAGAAAAAGTAAGTATTTATATTGAGGGTAGATTTATTGAAAAAACATTGAAAAAATGGGCAAAAGAAGCAATTGAGAAGATAGAAAAAAATGAGGTTATAGAATAGTTTGATGATATTTTATATATCTGTAATAGAAGTTTTTTCTTTCTTGTCAAAAAATCTAATATTATAACGATAATTTTTTATTATCTTTTCGAGGTATTTAGAGGGGAAAGCTTCATAACCTAATACATCTTCATCATATGTTATAGCACTATCCTTAGGTCTTTTTATCTGCTTGATAAATTCTAAGATATTTCTTTTTTTCATATTCTATAAAAATTCAGCAATATTTGTGCCAAAAAATTTTAAATAAATAACAAAGATTTTATAATGAATTTAGTTAAATAAACTCATGTTATGTGACAAATTATGTCACAGAGGTAAGCAAATTTGTAATGGTAATTTTTTTAAAGATTTAAAGAGATGATCATCAAGGAGTAAGGAAATTTAAGAGACAGGTGATTAAAAACCCGTTGGAAGAAATAGCAGAAGACGTTAGAAACTTTATTTAATCAATAATTGTAAGTAGTAAAATGTTAGGTGGGTTGCAATTATCATTATGAAAACAGCAAGGTAATAACTACATTTCTGTTATTATTTATTATTAAATAGCTCATGAGAAGTAATTCATCTTCATACAAAGAACTTATTCTTTTAGGCAATCTGACACTGGAGAGCCTTGATTTAATCCTCTATGAGTCTCACAAAATATATGACATTGGTATGCGAATAGACTCCCTTTCAAGACAATTCATTGGAACTCCTTATCAGGAATCTACTTTAATAGGAGACCTCAATACTCCTGAGGTCTTTGTAATAAATCTCGAGGCTGTGGATTGTTTTACCTTTATAGATTATATAGAAGCGATGAGGTTATCTTCATCCTTTCAGGAATTTAAAGGAAATCTAAAAAGGCTCAGATATAAAGGTGGAAAGGTCAGCTTTTTAAAAAGAAACCATTTTTTCATTAACTGGATTGAATCCAATTCAGAGTATATTGTGGATGTGACTGAACAAATAGGTGGCAAGACAACCTTATCTTCTAAAAAAATATTGAATAAAAAAGATGATGGGACTCATTTTCTACCTGGAATCCCCATCAAGGATACGCTTATTCATTATATTCCAGCAAAAGTTTTAAATGAATCAATCTTAAAAGAACTGAGGACAGGAGATTATATAGGGATATATTCAAAAGAAAAATGGCTGGATGTCTCCCATGTTGGAATATTCATTCAAGAGGGTGATAAGACTTATCTGAGACATGCATCCTCAGTAAAGAAAAAAGTAGTTGATGATGATTTTGAAGAGTATATAATAGGAAAACCCGGAATAATTATTTTCAGGAGTAAAGATGACAAAAGTTAACAAAATATTTAAAAGAAGACATAAAAGATTCAATAAAACTTTTAAAACAATTTTTAGCTTAAAAGGTAATAACTACACAGGAAATTTATGTAATCTTTCAAAAAGTGGGATTTTTATCAGCACAAGGAACTGTCTCCCGGTTGGCACAACCATAGATATAGAGTTGCTTTTACCAGATGGAAATATATCTCTTCTAAAAGGTGAGGTAAGAAGAGTTATTAAATCCAAGTTTATACATAAAAATGGGATGGGTATTGAGCTCATCAAAAAAGATTCAACATATTCAAATCTCCTAAAATCATTAGACAGGGTTGAAAAGAATGTCCTTATTCTTTTTGCAGATATTCGCGGTTTTACCACATTATCAGAAAACCTGCTACCATATGATGTTGTCCACCTACTAAATCGTTATTTCCACATGATGAACAAGGTTATTATCCAGCATGGTGGAAAGATTAACAACTATATGGGAGATGGCTTTATGGCAATATTTGATGTCAAGAATGAGGAAAAGGATTTACTCTCTGGAATAAAAGCAGGGCTTGAGATGCTTAATACAGTCAATAATCATCTGCGTCCTTACACTCAGAAGTTTTTTAAAAGTGATTTTAAAATAGGAATCGGACTTCATTACGGTATGGTGGTTGTTGGAACAATAGGAAGTGGTGACAACAAGAGAGAGACGATTATCGGTAATGCAGTCAATTTTGCAAGTCATATTGAATCAATCAATAAATTATTAGGTACTGAATTTTTAATCTCAGAAAATATCTATAAACTGATTCATAATAAAATTAAGGTAAGAAAGATCCAGAAAATCAGCATCCAGGGGATAGCGGGATTGCAGACACTTTATGAAGTATTAGGATTATCTTGATCTGATAGCCCACTTAATTCATAAATTTATGAGTAACTGGCAGACGCAGTATTCTCGCTCATTCTCGGCTCGATTAAAATCGAACCTCCGAGGTAAATTCTTTCTTAGAAAGAATTTAAATCCGCTCAAATACTACATCTGCCAAAATTTTTATGAATAATATAGGATAAATGTAGCTAATAACACTTGCAATGGCAAAGTGGTATAAATACTTATTTTGTTATTGCGACCCTTTACTTATTCCAGGGAGGCAATCTATTTACTTTCTAATCCCAATATTTCATGGCGTAGCCACCACAGGAGCAAAAGTCCTGGCAAGGCTGTAAGTGCAGTAATAAAGAAGTAATTTGCCCAGCCTATTAACTCGACAACAAAACCAGATGTTGGACCAATAAATATGCGTCCAAGAGCAGCAAGGGATGAAAGGAGTGCATACTGTGTCGCTGTATAACGGTGGTCACACATCGCCATAAGGAGAGATACAAAGGCTGATGTCCCCATACCTCCCGTTAGATTCTCAAATACAATAGTAAAAATTAACATTCCGTAATTTTTACCTATTAAGGAAAGAACTACAAAAGAAAGATTTGAAACTGCCTGTAAAATACCAAAATACATTAAGGAACGAAAAAGTCCAAGCCTCACCATCAAAGAGCCTCCAAAGATTGCGCCTGATATGAGTGAAATAAACCCGAGTCCTTTATTTATCGTTCCTACATCAGTTGCAGAAAAACCGAGGTGTTTGATAAGAAATGCTGTTGTTAATACCCCTGCATAGGCATCTCCTAACTTATAGAGTATTATTAGAAATAAAAGTGCTATAGCACCACTTCTCGCAAAATATTCCTTTAATGGACCTGATAAAGCATCCTTTAAGGTAATAGGAGGGACTACCTTCTGTTTTGGCTCAGGTCCTGAAATAGTTGATATTATTCCTACAAAAATTGTCATTGACATCAGAAGGTATGTGTTTTTCCAACCTATATGATCAGAAAGGATAAGTGCTAATGCACCTGATACAAGTGTTGCAACACGATATCCCATAACAAAGACTGCGGCACCTGCTCCACGTTCACTTTCTTCAAGGATATCTGTCCTGTATGCATCAATCACAATATCCTGTGATGCAGAAGTAAAAGCTACCATCATCGCAAGAATAGCGAGTATCTGCGGAAATCTTGAAGGAGAACTAAAAGCCATTAAGGCAATCCCGAGCATGAGTATTATCTGTGTAATAAGAATCCATCCTCTGCGCCTTCCTAACCATGGAGGTATGAACCTATCCATCAATGGCGACCATAGAAATTTTATTGTATATGGAATACCAACGAGTGAAAAAACTCCTATAGTTCTTAAATCTACTCCTTCTATCGCCATCCATGCCTGAAGCGTCCCCCCTGTTAAAGCAAGTGGGATACCCGAGGAAAACCCGAGAAATGTCACAACTGCTATATGACGGCTGGTGAATACTTTAAGATAGGGTGAAATATCAAATCTTAACAGGTAACCTCCCCTTAAAATCTGCCTCTCCCTTCAGGCACTTTATCACAGCCATTTGTGCCTGTTCTGTTGACTCATAAGCAGCAATCAATACATCAGCATCCTTAAAAAATCTCAGAACATAGGGAGAACCAAAGGAAATTACAATAGAGTTTCTCGCTTTTTTCATTAAACTGTAAATCTTTTCTTTTTCTCTATCACTTATCCCAGATGTCCGTTTCCCAGCAGAAATATCTGTAAAAATGGCGAACAAAATAATACTATTCCCCAACTTTTTTGCTTCATTAATAGTAAAAACATTTTTAAGATACGCTCTCAAAGGAGATGCTTCAAATAATGTTTTCTCTCCTGCTAAAACTACATTTATTCTTCCTATATCTGTAACAGGCAGTATCCCTGTATTTTTTATAGCTGTGATAGACATCTGAGTAAGTTTAACTGATAGTTCTTTATGACTCTGATAATCTACCTCGCCCTTTTTTAAATCCCACGCCCTTATGTTTTTGATCCTTTCCTTTAACTTCATAATCCGGTTTACAGTTCTATCTATCTCTTCCTCGGTTAAAATACGTCTTTCCACAGCGGATTTTAGTTCATTGAATGTCTTATCAACATCTTCAGGATGGAGCAAGATATCAGCTCCTGCTTTTATACATTCAATAGAAATATCTTTAATATCCTTCAGTGCCTTCATATTCAGTGCATCTGTAAGAACAAGTCCTTCAAAACCAAGTTTTTTTCTTAATAATTCAGTGATTACATTCCTGGATAAACTTGCCGGTTTTGAATCAACTGAAGGGATATTTAGATGCCCTACCATTATACTGCTTACCCCTTCTTTTATAGCTTCTATAAATGGAACCATATCTATCTCCTTCATCTCTTTAAATGTTTTGTTTATGACAGGGAGAGATATGTGGGAGTCTTTATCAGTATCACCATGTCCTGGAAAGTGCTTTGCACAGCTTATGAGACCAGCGCTTTCAAGCTCTTTTATATACGATAAACCAAACCATGTAACATCCTCAGGCTCATCAGAAAAAGCCCTTGTGCATATTATAGGATTGTCTGGATTCTGATTAATATCAAGAACAGGGATGAGCGGCATATTTATCCCGATATCTATTAATTCCTCAGATATCGCTCTTAGAATATCATTAAAAAAGTTCACATCTGCTGGAGCATTTCTATTAATTGCAGAAGCAATAGCCATCTGGCATGGAAAATATGTTGCATTCTCAATCTGTTTTCCTACACCACATTCAACATCAGAAGCAATAAATAAAGAAACCTCTGAGAAAGATTGAATCTCTTGAATAAGACTTTTTATCTCATTTTTTCTACCCCCGAAGATAATGAATCCGCCGATACCTCTTCTTACAAGTTCAAGTATCTTCCTGATATAATTATTTGAATTAACCTCATATCCATTTAATCTGCTTATTATTAATTGGTGTAACTTTTCTTCCAATCTCACTTTAACTCTTCTTTCTATAGATAATAAGGTTTATCAAAAGGAACAAAAAAATAAAATAACATCTTTGATAAATGATAACTTCTATTTTTTCATTGATTAAAGATTAAACTTTTTTCTATATTTGTCAAATTTCATTTATCTTATCCTACATTATCCATAAAATTATTGGCGGTTGTATTATTTGTCCTATGATGAATGTAATTCTTGATTCTGAAGTTGTTATTCTAAACTTATTCAGTCTCATTACATACTTGTCTAAAATAACATATAGAACCATTGATTTTATTGGCTCCAAAAAATGAGATTGCTTCGTCCCAACTTGTCGGGACTTGCAATGACATTTTAAACTCCCTTTTAATTGTCAAAAAAATTATTTTAGAAGATATATTAAAAACTTAGAATCCTTATTGTTATAACTTGCCCCCTAAAGATTTGCTGTTTCTCCTTGAAAAAGGAAATTAAGACATAGTAATAGCTTAGACACTAAAAATAAAGATATAATAAATATCATTGCTGTCCAAAATAATCTAAATTCATAAAACAAACCTGCATAACATAAGGTATTTAGTCAAAATTCATGCATTTTTAAGAAGAGGTTGCCTTTATAACACACCCCTTAATCCCCTCTTAATAGAGGGGATACGT
>JBNAVX010000077.1:7453-12071 GCA_049700155.1 Thermodesulfovibrionales bacterium | reverse complement strand
TCGGGGCATTCTGGCAGTTTTCGTAAATGGCAGATGCAGTATTCTCGCTCATTCTCGGCTCGATTAATATCGAGCCTCCGAGGTAAATTCTTTCTTCGAAAGAATTTAAATCCGCTCAAACACTGCATCTGCCAAGAATTAAATGAATAATATAGGCTAAAAGAGCCATGATTCGTGTAATTAATGAAGTTAATTTTGTATCAAAATTAATAATTTATTCAAAGACAGCAGTTGGCTTGATATTATATTCTTTGTCTAAACTGTGTGCCATAATGACAGCTTTGTCAATCTCTTCATAAGGGAATGAAGGAGCTTCAAGTATTAGATGAGGTGCCTTATCATCGAATTTAATGCCAAATATATTACTATCTTGATAAAGAACAGTGCCAGGGAGGACATGAAGTATGCTGAAGATAATAGTCGTAGGTCTAATATCAATCAAGGTCTTAACAGAGTGTACAAATTTAAAAAATGTATCACCCGGAAGTCCGATAATCAGGTCTGTAAGCACCTCAATCCCATTATCTTCAAGGAGTCTTATCCCCTTTTTAAATTTATCTTCTTCAAAATAGCGGTTGACGTTTTTCAATGTATCTTTGTTGACTGTCTGGGGACCAGTCTCAACACTTTTAATATTCGCCTTTTTAAATAATTTAATCGTTTCCTCATCCACAAATTCCGCAATAATTTCTACTGTTCTTAACTCTGCACCGAAGCGGTTAGAAGATGACAACATCTCAACTATTTTCTGGAGCCTATCTTTCTTGATATTGAAGATGGGATCTACAAAGTGAAAACTTCTGATTTCTGGATTACTCATGATTAATTCTATCTCTTTTTTTACTCGTTCATCAGGGAAAAAACGCGGTCTTGGAAAGTTTTTCCCCTCAAAACAGTAACTACAGCGAAAGATACATCCTCTAAAAGTCTCAATATATGTTACTCTGTCTCTTGGAACTAAAATGCCTTCAAGATATGGTGAAGGAATCGTCCCGAGATCTTCTATCAATGGTCTATCAGGGTTTTCTATGACATCATTATTTATCCTGTATGTAATTCCCTGTATCTCTTCTAATCTACCTTTTCCAAATAGATAATATTTAAGTAGTTCAGCAAATGTTATCTCACCTTCTCCTTTTACAATGACATCTATAAATGGATTTTCTTTTAGATATTTAGAAGATATTGGACCTACCTCAGGTCCTCCAAGAATAATCTTTATATTTGGATAAATCGTCTTTACCATTCTTGAGGTCTCAAGGACCTTGTTAATATTCCAGCAATAACATGAAAAACCGACTATCTCAGGCTTGCTCTGGGATATATAATAGACTAATTGTCTTGAATCATGTGTCTCTGTATCAAAGTCTGCTATATCTATTTCAGTATTCTTGAAAATAGAGTTATCTTTAAATGCATAGGCTTTGAGATATCCGAGAGCAAGTGAAAAATGGTTGGCCCAGTTAAATGATATGAGGATAACCTTTTTTTTAGCCATATAATGATCTGATCTCCTCAAAATATCTGCTGAATTTGATTGGGTGAAATTCAGTATGACCGAATTTATTAAGATATTCTATCTCAACTCCTTTGCATATCTCTCTGTACAAACAATGTTGACAGTTTTTATGGTGTCTATAAGTTCTGGGATAAATTTTACTTTCATATTTATTATAAATTTCACTTATATGATGTTCTTGTCCTTGCATTACACAAAATGGGAAGCCTTCTGTTAGTATCCATATACGATTTAAGATACTAACATTCAATGCAACTTTTATATAAGGAATAACCTCTTTTAAAGATATATTATGGTCTTCAAAAGATAGAACTATGCGATTTACACCAAGATTTATTCCTGTAATTACAATATTTATGATGTCTGTAAAGTTATTCTTGCAAATAGGTATTCTTAAACAAACGAATTTGTCACAAGATAATCGCTGAAGGTTTTCCAGCCCCTGTATTGTCTGTAAAAAACTGTTTGGAGTCTGTGTAAGATAGTCGTGGAGATCAGGATTTGACCCCCATAATTTTATCTCAAAAAGGAGGCAACCTTCTTTAATTATCTGAGATAAAAAATGATTATCAGAAAGTGATCGGCCATTGGATATTAACTTTATCCTTCGATAACCGTTTTTCTTGGCTATATTTATAATTCTCAGGATATCATTCCGTAGAGTGGGTTCTCCTCCATATAATGCAATACTGTCTCCTTCTATCTGTTCCAGTAAATTAATTATGGTGTTAAAATCAGGTTCTTCATAAGCATTCAGCCTGTAATGACAAAATAAACATTTGTTGCTACATTTATTACCTAAAAATACTTCTTTATAGTGAATCAAATTTCCTCTGAAGATTTATAAACTCAAAAAATTTATAATGGTCTGACAGATCTTTAAACACATAGTCTGCTCCTGCTTTAATAAGATCAGAAGTGGAATATGGACCTGTCGCAACTCCTATACATAAAGCACCATTAACTTTTGCACAACTAATATCTCTTGGGGTATCTCCAATTACTATACATTCTGAAAAGGGTATCTTTTTCTTACATATTTCCTCAAATCTTTTTATTGCAATAGGTAAGAGCTTATCTCTGTCTTCGTCATCACTGCCAAAGGCACCAGTAGGAAAATATCTGTTCAGTTTAAAAGGATGGAGTTTTATCCTTGCCCCGGGTTCAAGATTTCCAGTCAAGAGACCGAGTTTTATGTCGTTAAAATCACTTAATGTATCTAAAAGTTCATAGATTCCTGGTTTTATATGTTTCCTGTCATTATTTATCTCTATCTTTAGATGTCTGAGATATGTCTTTATAACTGCTTCAATATTTGTGCTGATTTGTATTCCATATTTTATTAAGCCTTCTCTAATTATCTGTGTGTCTGTCTTGCCTGCCATACTTATATTATGAAAGGCATTTTCAATAGAAAATAATTCTTTGAATGCAAGGTTGAGAGAACGGGTTCCTGCCTCTCCTGAATCTATTAGTGTTCCATCAATATCAAAAAGCAAGAGATGCATATTTATTCAGAAAAATATTCAAGGAATCTATATCCTTCTAATTCGGTTTTGCCAGTCTTGTGTTTTTCCAGCCTATCTTCGTATAGTTTTATTGCCTCATCGATATCTTTTTTGCCTTCAATTAATAGAAATCTCAAAAATCCTTCATCCTTAAATGGGCTTACTTTCTGAAAACGTTCTCTTAATGTGAGAAAGTAGCAATAATGAAACAGGTCTTCACAGGCTTGGTATCCCTTTAGAAAGATAGACTCTTTTGCTTTTTTAAGAAAGTAGAGCTTTTCATAAGAGTTGAAATCAATAATAAATTTTTCTTTCAGTTCTTTCATTAAAAGATTTTCGATCATTTTCCTTTACTTTATATTATATTTTGTTTAAAGCTATTTCTGTATCTTCCCCCGGGAATTATTCAGTATTTTATAGATGCCTTTTCTTGATCTGCTACCACCACAAGAATATAGTTTTCTATATCAAGATATTTTTGTGCAACCTTCAATATATCTTCTTTTGTTATTGAGTTAATGTAAGTTGAGTATTTATCTACATAATCAAGACCGAGGTTGTGGAACTCAACAAAGGCAAAAAAATCTGCAATTTCTCTGGTAGTATCAAGTTTTCTCAGGAAACTCCCTGTAAGATATGATTTTGCCTCTGATAGTTCCATATCAGAGACAAGGTTTTGTCTTATGTTCTTAAGCTGATTAAGTATCTCGGAGATTACAGCATTTGCTGTCTCATTTTTAGTCTGAACTTCGACCTGAAAAAGCCCTGATTCTTTATTAGATATAAAAGCACTGTTAACATCATATGCAAGACCCTTCTCTTCTCTTATTTTCTGCATAAGTCGAGAAGAAAATCCACCTCCGCCCAATATGTAGTTCATGATGGAAATCGCATAATAATCAGGGTTGCTTCTACTGATACCAATATGTCCTAAAATAATATTTGCCTGTGTAAGGTCTTTATCTATTTTAACAGTTTTCTTTGATCTTCTTACATCAATTTTGTGTTCAATAACTGGAGGAAGAATAGATTTTTCCCAATTCTTCAGATATCTATCAATTATAAAACTAAGTTCTTCTTCTGTTAGGTCTCCTGCAACTGACAATATTGAATTATTGGGTAAGAAATAACTTTTGTAAAATGAGATTATATCATCCCTTTTTATAGCATCTAAAGTATCTATAGAACCCTCTATAAGTCTCCCATATGGAAAATCTCCAAAAACTTCCTTTTTGAAAGCATGTTCAGCAAGAAATGAAGGATCTTCTTCCCATTGTCTGATTATGCCCTTTATAAGTCCCTTCTTTCTTTCTAACTCCTCTTCAGGGAAAACAGGATTTAAAAGTATATCTGAAAAAAGTTCGAATCCTTTCTGGATATCTTTCTTAAGGACTGATAGAGAGATAGTTGTATAATCATTTAAAACATTGACATCTAAGGTAGCGCCAATAAATTCTATCTCTTCACTTATTTCGCTCGATGTGCGGTTTTTCGTTCCTTCAGTAAGAAGCTCTGCTGTCAAATTTGCAAGACCTGCCTTCTCAACAGGTTCATTTAGATGGCTAACTTTTATTAAAAGGGTTACCATTAC
>JBNAVX010000077.1:0-7443 GCA_049700155.1 Thermodesulfovibrionales bacterium | reverse complement strand
TACAATAGGAAGGTTATGTGACTCAGAGTGGAGAACAACAAGCCCATTCTGAAGAGTCCTCTTATTTACCTTGATAGCATAACTCTCAGTAAATAGAAAACAAAGAAAAGAAAGCACAAAAGCTATGATTAATAAAGAGCGATAAATAGCAACTTTAATGATAGAAAAGTAATACCTAATTACCATCTTGTCATTATTCATTGTTCACTTCCTGACTTTCTTGTGGGGATTAATATTCCCACTGTCCTGTTATCTTCGTGAAAGTATCTATTTGCAACTCTTGTTACATCTTCGGGTGTAACATTTCTGATCCCTTCAAGGTACTTATTGATGAGCCTCCAATCTCCTAAAATCTCGAATATCCCATATTTCATTGCCTCCATATATATCGAGTCTTGCTCCATGATAAATAGGGATTCAATCTGGTTTTTTGCCTTTTGGACTTCTTTTTCTGAGGGCAATAATTTTTTTAAATTCTCTATTTCATTATAGATGGCTTTTTCTACATCGATTATGTCTTTTCCTGGAGCAACTGTTGCGTCTATGAAAAATAGATATGGATCTTTATTGAGTCCCTCATATTCAGCATCAACATCAAGTGCAATCTTTTTTTCATAAATTAGAGACTTATAGAGTCTTGAACTCTTTCCACCTGCTAATATTAAACTCAGGACATCAAGGGCATAGCTATCTTCATGAGGAAAATTAGGTGTATGATAGGCTATAAGGATATAGGGTAATTCTGCTTCTCTCTTTAATAAGACTCTTCTTTCACCCTTCTGCTCAGGTTCTGAAAAATTGATATTTTTATTCTTAATCTTAGATGGAGGGATTTTTCCAAAATAGTTTTTTATCTTTTTTATGATCTTATCTGCTCGGACATCTCCTGCTACGATTATAAATGCATTGTCAGGAGTATAATGTGACTTATAATAGTTGTATAAATCATCTCTCTCTATTGACTTTAAGTCAGACATCCAACCAATGACCGGTCTTTGATATGGATGGACCTTGAATGCAGCTGATACTACTTCCTCAAATAATGAATTTTGTGGATCATCTTCATACCTGAGTCTGCGTTCTTCCATAACGACATCTTTTTCAAGAAAAGTTTCTTTTGGATCAATTATAAGATTCTGCATTCGATCACCTTCAAGGTCAACAGGGATTAATATCCTATCAGAAGGTAAAATCTCAAAATACACTGTATGGTCTTTTGTAGTATAAGCATTGTCAATCCCGCCATTTTTCTGGATAATTTTTGAAAATTCTGAAGGTCCATATTTTTTTGTTCCTTTGAACATCATGTGTTCGAGAAGATGACTGAGTCCTGATTTACCAATAGGCTCATCTCTTGAGCCATTACGATACCATACCTGAAATGTGGCTACTGGAGCTTTATGTTCTTCTTTGATAATCACCTTCAATCCATTTTTAAGGATAAATTCCTTTACCTCCAGTGCATAGATAGTGGTTTCTAATATAAAAAAAATAAAGACAAGGAGGAAAATTCTATACTTTTTCATAAAAAAATATATCAAAAATCATATGAATAAGAAAAGTAATTATAAGAGAAGGTTTTGGTGTGAGAACTGTCACAGAAATAAGATTTACCTAACACTAAATTAATGCTTGACAGTTTATTATATCTTCGTTATTTTTAATGGCAGTGGAACCTTAAAAGGAGAGGATATTTATGAATAGCCAAAAATTATTTTTTTGCATTACATTTTTTTTAATAATCTTAATAACAGTTCCATTTTTATTTGCTCAGACAGAGGAATATAAGGATTATACTGTTAAAAAAGGTGATACTTTATGGGATATCTCTCAGAAAGAATTGGGAGATACTTTTTTGTGGCCAAAGATTTGGAAAGAGAATACTCAGATAGCCAATCCAGACAGGATCTATCCTGGTCAAAAGATTAAGATTCCTCTATATCTATTACAAAAAGAAATACCTTTAAGCCAGGTTCCAGAGGTAAGGGTTGAGAAGAAAGAAAAAATTAAAAAAGAGATGCCAAAAAAGATTGGGCTGACCAAAAAGGAATATCTTGTCTCAAAAGATATCCTAATGGCTAGTGGGTATATTGCTGACACTATAAGCAGTGTAGGTTCTATAGTAGACTCATCATCAGGCAGAACGATACTTGGGAAAGGAGATTATGCTTATATTAATACAGAAAAACCCGTAAAGATTGGAGACAAGTTTTATATTATTCGTTCTACAGGGAAGGTCACACATCCTAAATCAGGTACCCTAATTGGATATCTTATAGAGGTGCCAGGGATTGCCGAAGTAATTGAGAAAAATAATGACAAAATAAAAATACAAATAACAGATTCATTTTTGGATGTGAATAAAGGAGACCTTCTCGATTCTTATCATGAAATAGAACCTCCGTTTATTGATGATAATCCGAGAAGACCAAACATTAATGCTTATATTGTTGCAACAAAGGAACTTCGAATACTAAATGGAAAAGAAGACATTGTTTATATTGATAAAGGTGAAAAAGATAACGTTAAGATTGGTGACATATTCTCTATAATCGAAGAAAAACACGGGGAAGAAAAGGGTTTTTTACAAATAATAAATACAAAAAAATCAACTGCAACCTGCATAGTCAAAAAAAGCAATAACGAAATAAGTAGAGGAGATGAAATAAGAGGAACTAAGTAGAAGCAATCAAAGTTTTGAGAACTCTTAGCCTACTAGGGTGTTTAAGTTTCCTCAGAGCTTTTGCCTCAATCTGTCTAACTCTTTCCCTTGTTATATTCAGATGTTTTCCTACTTCCTCAAGTGTGTGGTCTCTATCCATGCCTATCCCGAATCTCATTCTGATGACGGTTTCTTCTTTCGGGGTTAAAGACTTCAAGACCTTCAAAATATGCTCAGAAGTTTCTATTCTCTCTGCATCAGAATAAGGTGAAGGACTGTTTTTATCTCCTATAAAATCTTCAAGTTCTGTATCCTCATCTCCAATAGGTGTTTGTAATGCAATAGGGTCTTGAATTGCCCTAAAAACTTCTTCAACCTTTTTGGTAGGTACACCAAGTTTTTGAGCTATTTCTTCTTTTGTTGGTTCTCTACCAAGTTGTTGTGTTAATTCTCTTGATGCCTTAGTAACTCTATTATAGAATTCCATCATATGCACAGGTACCCTAATAGTTTTAGTTTGATCTATTAAGGCTCTTGTTATAGCTTGTCTTATCCACCATGTTGCATATGTGCTGAATTTAAAACCTTTTTCATATTTAAATTTATCAACAGCCTTCATTAAGCCTATATTTCCTTCTTGTATGAGATCAAGAAGAGGTAAACCACGCCCAACATAATTTTTAGCAATGTTAACAACAAGTCTTAGGTTACGTGTTATTAACTCATTTTTAGCAGTAGAAATTAGGGTTTTGGCTTTTAAAATACGATCCCACATTATTTTAAGATCATCTACTTTAACACCGACTTCAGATTCTACCTTTTTATATACTTTTTCAATTTCTTTTGCTAAAACTTGTAGTTTTTTTACATTATAATTTTTTGCCTTTTTCTCATTAATAAATTTCTTAAGACCTTTTAGTGATCCATATTTTGTTATTCTTTTATCAACAGACTCTATCTCTTCCATGTAACTTTCAAGGATTTCGACAGTCTTAGATAAGGCTAATTCAGATTTTTCTTCCTCAGAGCTTTCTTCTTCCTCCTCTTCCTCACTAAGATTTTCTTCAATCTTTTTATAAAGTGGGATGTTTGTTATGATCTCTCTAATAATTTTCTTTCCTTCTTCGAGTCTTTTTGCAAGCTCTGTCTCCTCATCTTTCTTTAATATGGAAATATCCCCCATAGAGTAAAAATAAGCTTGAACGAGGTCCTCTGCCTTTTCATATTCTTCTAATTCTTCCTCTACTTCTTCTTCAGGCACAAGAGATTCTTCTTGATCAACTACCCTGACCCCCATGTCTTGCAAAATATCCATTAAATCTTCTAACTCGTCAGGTGAAAAAAACTCGGAAGGAAGAGCCTCGTTTATTTCATCATAAGTTAAGACTCCTCGTCTTTTCCCAATATCTATTATCTCTTCGAAGATATCTCTTTCTCTCATCTTGCCTCTCTCAAATATATAAAATATAAAAATAAAAAATAGGGGCAAAAAGCCCCCTTTAAAAACTTTACAACAGGGAAAGTATAAGGGTCAAGTCACACGGCCTATTAGTACTGGTAAGCTCAATGCATTACTGCACTTACACCTCCAGCCTATCAACGTGGTAGTCTACCACAGACCTTTAGTCTCGACTTTCATCGAGAGGGAGACTTTATCTTGGGGTGGGCTTCACGCTTAGATGCCTTCAGCGTTTATCCCATCCAAACATAGCTACCCGGCATTGCCACTGGCATGACAACCGGCACACCAGAGGTCTGTCCATCCCGGTCCTCTCGTACTGGGGACGGCTCCCCTCAAGTCTCCTGCGCCTGCAACAGATAGGGACCGAACTGTCTCACGACGTTCTGAACCCAACTCACGTACCGCTTTAATGGGCGAACAGCCCAACCCTTGGGACCTGCTTCAGCCCCAGGATGCGATGAGTCGACATCGAGGTGCCAAACCGGGTCGTCGATGTGAACTCTTGGACCCGATAAGCCTGTTATCCCCGGCGTACCTTTTATCCGTTGAGCGATGGCCTTTCCACACGGTGCCACCGGATCACTAAGCCCTGGTTTCCCATCTGCTCGGCCTGTCAGCCTCGCAGTTAAGCCACCTTCTGCCTTTGCACTCAACAGCTGGTTTCCGTCCAGCCTGAGGTGACCTTTGGACGCCTCCGTTACTTTTTAGGAGGCGACCGCCCCAGTCAAACTACCCACCAGACAGTGTCCCTCTCCTGGATGACAGGAGCAGGTTAGAGCCCCAGTAAGGTAAGGGTGGTATTTCAAGGACGGCTCCATCCCAACTAGCGTCAGGACTTCTCAGCCTCCCACCTATCCTACACATACATCACCAAAGCTCACTGCCAAGCTGTAGTAAAGGTGCACGGGGTCTTTCCGTCTAGTTGCAGGTAACCGGCGTCTTCACCGGTATCTCAAGTTCGCCGAGTCCCTCGCCGAGACAGCGCCCAAGTCGTTACGCCATTCATGCGGGTCGGAACTTACCCGACAAGGAATTTCGCTACCTTAGGACCGTTATAGTTACGGCCGCCGTTTACCGGGGCTTCAGTTCAAGGCTTCTCCCGATTTTCATCGAGATAACCTCTCCCATTAACCTTCCGGCACCGGGCAGGCGTCAGTGCCTATACATCCTCTTTCGAGTTAGCAGACACCTGTGTTTTTGGTAAACAGTCGCCTGGGCCTCTTTACTGCGTCCCCGCCTTGACGGGGAACCCCTTCTCCCGAGGTTACGGGGTTATTTTGCCGAGTTCCTTAGCGAGGGTTCTCTCGTACGCCTTGGTATCTTCTACCCACCTACCAGTGTCGGTTTGCGGTACGGTCACCTATATAGTTCCCTACGAGGTTTTTCTTGTCAGCGTGGAATCATCTGAGTTCATCCTTACGGATTTCCCCATCACACCTTGGCTTTAATGATATACGGATTTGCCTGTATATCAGCCTTGTGCTTAGACCTGAACCATCACCAGGCTCAGACTATCCTTCTGCGTCACCCCTTCGGTCAAACACTATATAGGTGGTACTGGATTATTAACCAGTTCTCCATCGGTTACGCCTTGCGGCCTCACCTTAGGGCCGACTAACCCTGGGCGGATTTCCCTTCCCCAGGAAACCTTAGGTTTACGGCGTCCTGACTTTTCATCAGGATTTGCGCTACTTATGCCGACATATTCTCTTCTGTTACCTCCAGCCTTGATCGCTCAAGACCTTCACAGGCTTACAGAATGCTCCCCTACCATTCCGATTTATATCGGAATCCGTAGCTTCGGTGTAGTGCTTAAGCCCCGTTGAATTTTCGGCGCAGTGTCACTTGACCAGTGAGCTGTTACGCTTTCTTTAAATGATGGCTGCTTCTAAGCCAACATCCTGGCTGTCTCAGTAACACCACATCCTTTCCCACTTAGCACTATCTTTGGGACCTTAGCTGACGGTCTGGGCTGTTTCCCTTTTGACCACGAATCTTAGCACCCGTAGTCTCACTCCCAGTGATCATCTGTATGGTATTCGTGGTTTGGTTGGGTTTGGTACCCCATTCGAGGCCCTAGTCCATCCAGTGCCCTACCCCCATACGATTACACTGAGGCTGTACCTAAATACATTTCGGGGAGAACCAGCTATCACCAGGTTTGATTGGCCTTTCACCCCTACCCACAGTTCATCCGAGCTTTTTGCAACAAACACCGGTTCGGGCCTCCATGTGGTTTTACCCACACTTCACCCTGACCATGGGTAGATCACCTGGCTTCGGGTCTACTGAATGTAACTATCGCCCTTTTAAGACTCGGTTTCCCTACGGCTCCGGACCTGAAGTCCTTAACCTCGCTACATCCAGTAACTCGCCGGCTCATTAATCAAAAGGCACGCCATCATTCCGATTGCTCGGAACTCTGACTGCTTGTAGGCATATGGTTTCAGGTTCTATTTCACTCCCCTCACCGGGGTTCTTTTCACCTTTCCCTCACGGTACTAGTCCACTATCGGTCATCAGGTAGTATTTAGCCTTGGAGGGTGGTCCCCCCTGCTTCCCACAGGATTCCACGTGTCCCGTGGTACTCAGGATACCGCTTCGTTTATCTTATCCTTTCGCCTACAGGACTATCACCTTCTATGGTCGGACTTTCCATCCCAGTTCGACTAAGATAAGATAATACTACTTATGCGGTCCTACAACCCCCGGAAAGACAGTGAGTTAGTGAGTTAGACTCCAGTGATTTAGAAAATTCTAATTCCTAATCACTAACTCACTGTCTTTCCGGGTTTGGGCTCTTCCCTTTTCGCTCGCCACTACTAAGGGAATCTCGGTTGATTTCTTTTCCTCCAGGTACTGAGATGTTTCACTTCCCTGGGTTAGCTTCGCACACCTATTAATTCAGTATGCGATCTCATGATTTAACTCATGAGGGGTTACCCCATTCGGATACCCACGGATCAAAGCTTGCTCGCAGCTCCCCGTGGCTTTTCGCAGCCTGCCACGTCCTTCATCGCCTCCTGATGCCAAGACATCCACCATACGCCCTTTCTAACTTGACCCTTTACTTTCTCTGCTGTTTTCAAAGAGCATTTATAAAACTTAAGTAGGTCACTTATCTCCTTAGAAAGGAGGTGATCCAGCCGCAGGTTCCCCTACGGCTACCTTGTTACGACTTCACCCCAATCACCGATCATACCGTCGGCGTCTGCCTCCCCTTCGACGAGCTAGGGGGTTGGCTCAACGACTTCTAGTACAATCGGCTTTCGTGGTGTGACGGGCGGTGTGTACAAGGCCCGGGAACGTATTCACCGTG
>JBNAVX010000076.1:0-12082 GCA_049700155.1 Thermodesulfovibrionales bacterium | reverse complement strand
CTGGATTGTCCGATCAAGTCGGACAATGACAATAGAAAATGAAATCCTTTTTTTTTGAAAACATAGATTAGTCTTATCTACTCATTGTGTTTTCACATTTTATTTCTTTTTTCATAAAACTTTTGACATTACCAAAAAGTAAATAGTCAAGACTTTAATCTAAAAATACCAATATAGCCTGGAAAGCCTTTAATCATATGTCAATGCAAACATCCGAAGGGTGCAAAACAATCTCTTCCCCTTAACTTTCCTCTGAAAATATCTCATCATAAAAATTTTTATCAATAATAAACTCAATTGCAATCGCTATAAGATTTGCAGGGACTTCCAGTTGTTTCAGTCTCATTATATCTTTTTCAGTTGTGACAATCCAGTCAGCTCCAATCTTTTCTGATTGCTCTGTGATATCTCTGAGATCCTCTGATGAATATCTAAAATGATCCCTGTATGATTTAAACCCTTTTAAGAGTATATTTGATGATATGAGGGTTTCTTTGAAAGATTCTGGATTACCGATACCACAAAAAGCAAAAAATGTCTTATCTTCTGCCCATTCTAAAGGAAAACTATCTCCCTTAAGATTGACAAATTTGATAGGTCTATGTTCTGCAAAAAATATTGGAGACTCTTCATTGTATCTTCTTATTTCTCTAACGAGTCTACTATTTTGTAAAGTCTTCTCATTATACTCTACATTATTTCTTTTACCTACTGTCTTTGTTATTACAATAATGTCAGCCCGACCTATTGCATTAAGAGGTTCTCTTAATCTACCGATGGGAAGAAGCCTATTATTTCCAAAGGGTTTTTTGCTATCTATAAGAAGAATATCCTTGTCTCTGAAAAGCCTCCAGTGCTGAAAACCGTCATCAAGGATGAAAAGGATTTGAGATTTAAGATTTGTGATTTGAGACTTGAGATGTTCTATTGCAAAAATACCCGCATCATATCTGTCTTCTCCCTTTATAATCAGTACATCTGTCAATTTTTCAGCCATTAAAATAGCTTCGTCACCAACATCTCTTTCGCTTACAAGAGGTCCGCTACCTTTACTGACAAAACATAAGCCCTCCCTTTTTCCTTTATATCCTCTTGTAAGGATAATCGGCAAAAAGCCACGTTTTCTTGCCTCCTCTGCAATAGAAATAGTAGCGGGCGTCTTCCCTGTTCCACCAACTGTTATATTTCCTATACTGATGACTGTATAAGGAAGTCTTTTCTGGTTTTTGATATTTTTATATTTTTTAATTGAACAACCAATATAATAAAGTCCTTCTATGAGATTCATCTCTAAAAATTCCCCTTCAAGATCAATTAGCTATAGCAAAAAATTTATGAATTAAGCAGGCAAGTCAGTATGCTTATAAATTACCATATTTTATTTTCTAACAGATAATATTTCGATTACTGTAACCTCTGGTGGAGAAAGGAAGCGTATAGGTGGTCCCCATGTACCAGAACCCCTGCTTATATAAAGATAGGAATTGTTTTGAAGAGGCAGATATCCTGAATCATCTGTATAGAATATCTTTGTAAATAATCCAAAGGGAAATATCTGTCCTTTATGGGTATGTCCTGAGAGCTGGAGGTCAAATAGTCCGATTGAATTTTTATTAATAATGGGTCTATGTTTAAGTAAAATAGTAAATTTACCTTTTGGTAAACTTGATAATAGTTCTCTTTCCTCAATATTCTTAAAAAGTCCGTAGTTTTTCCCAGCAGGGTCATCAACACCTGCGATATTAAATAATCCTTCAATAGTCAATCCTTCACCTCTGAGTATGGTAAAGCCTGCTTCCTTTATGAACTCTATAGACTGATTTAGGCCTGCATAAAATTCATGGTTACCTGTAACTGCAAATTTACCGTATCTTGGATTTATTTCTCTGAGCATGTCTGCAAGCCCTGGAAGGCTGTTAATCTGACCATCAACAAGGTCTCCTGTTGAAACAAGGATATCAGGTTCTGCTTTTTTAACCTCTTTAAGTATCCTTTTCAGCCTTTCTTTCCTTACAATAAGCCCGAGATGGACATCTGAAATCTGAACTATTCTTAACCTGCCAACATATTCAGGGATTTTATGACTGATTATGGTAATCTTCTCTGTCCTTATGTTTCTTGCCTCTAAATAACCATAAATAGCTATGAGCATTGAAAGCAATAATGGCACCAGAAAAGAAGATCTTGGAGAAGGGATAAATACTCCCAAATCTATTTTTAGTGATGAACCAGCTAAATGAATAGTCAGATGATAAATGTCAATAACAATAGATATAATTGTAAAAAGAAATAGTATACCCATCCATGTGTATCCAATATAAGACATCAGACGGGCAAAGAATTCCAATCCCTGTTTCTCTGATATGCGAATGACTATAGGGGCAAAAACCATCAGTAACATAAAGAGGGCAATAAACATGCTTGTTGTAATACCAAAAGTGAATGCAGATTTTACCTTAAGATAGGCATAGAGATGAAAACTGGCATATATAAGGAAAAAGGTTAATATAAAAAGTGCCATAATAATTACTTTATGATATATTTTACCTTTTCTGAGATAAAATGGATCAGGAGTTTGAGATTGTCTATTTTTACGTGGTATATTACAAAATATTCCCGGAGGAAAATTAATAATGCTGATCGTCCAAAAATATGGTGGAACATCTGTTGGAAGCTTAGAGAGAATAAAGGCAGTAGCAGAAAGGATCGCAAGAACTTATAAGAAAGGAAATCACGTCGTAGCAGTGGTCTCTGCAATGGCTGGTGAAACAGATAAGCTCATCAGTCTTGCTAATCAGTTATCGCCAAATCCTGACGAAAGAGAGATGGACCTCTTACTCTCTTCAGGAGAAAGAGTAAGTGCTGCCCTTACAGCTATTGCAATAAACCAGCTTGGTTTAAAAGCTATGTCTTTCACAGGCAGACAGGTAGGTATCATAACAGATACAGTTCATACCAAAGCTAAGATAGAAAGGATAACAGCAGAAAGGGTAAAGAAGGCTCTTGAGGAGGGTATAATCCCTATTATTGCAGGATTTCAGGGGATAACAGAGACCTCGGATGTGACAACACTTGGAAGAGGTGGCTCGGACCTTACTGCTGTAGCTATTGCAGCTGCACTCAATGCAGACCTCTGTGAAATCTATACAGACGTGGAGGGTGTTTATACTACAGATCCGAATATTGTTCCAGATGCAAAGAAGTTAGAAAAGATCTCTTATGACGAAATGCTCGAGCTTGCCAGTCTTGGTGCAAAGGTTCTACAGACAAGGTCTGTTGAATTTGCTAAAAAATATAATGTCCCAGTAGTGGTAAGATCAAGTTTTAGTGATAATCCTGGTACCCTTGTGGTGAAGGAGGATAAAGAAATGGAAAAAGTTGTAGTCTCAGGAGTTGCCTATGATAAGAATCAGGCAAAGATCACGGTCATAGGCGTGCATGATAAACCCGGGATAGCAGCAAAATTATTCAATGCTATCGCAGAAGCAAACATAGTTGTTGATATGATTGTTCAGAATGTAAGCAGTGATGGAAAATCAACAGATATATCCTTCACGGTTCCAAAGGCAGATAGCAAGAGCACCCTTATGATTACAAAGGGAATTGTTAAAGAACTCGGTGCAAAGGCAGTAAATCTGAGAGAAGACATTGCAAAGGTCTCTATTGTAGGAGTTGGTATGAGGACTCACTCAGGGATCGCAGCAAAGATGTTCGAAACTCTCGCAAGACATGGAATAAATATAATAATGATCAGCACATCGGAGATAAAGATCTCCTGTGTAATAGATGCAAAATACACAGAACTTGCTGTAAGGGTTTTGCATGATGCCTTTGAACTTGGAGAAAAATAGCTAATGCGTTTTGTAGAAATCTATGATACAACTTTGAGAGATGGTTCGCAGGCTGAGGATATATCTTTCTCTGTTGAGGATAAGTTAAGGATTACAGAGAAACTCGATGAACTGGGTATTCATTATATTGAGGGAGGGTGGCCCGGTTCTAATCCAAAGGATAACGAATATTTTAAAAAAGTAAAAAAACTAAACCTGAAAAATTCCAGCATCGTTGCTTTTGGAAGCACTCACAGGCCTAAATATCGTGTCGACGAAGACAGTTCAATGAAGGCACTTCTTGATTCAAAGGCAAATATTATAACAATATTTGGAAAGACATGGGACTTCCATGTGAAAGAGGCCCTGAAGATTTCTCTTGAAGAGAACATAAAAATCATACATGACTCAATTGTTTATCTTAAAAAGAATGGCAGAAAGGTCTTTTTTGACGCAGAACACTTCTTTGATGGATATAAACACAACCAAGAATATGCAATGAAATGTTTGTTTACAGCAGAGGAGGCAGGGGCAGAAAGACTCGTCCTCTGCGATACCAATGGGGGGAAGCTCCCTAATGAAGTTGGGAACATTGTAGAGTCTGTTATCAGGAGTATCAAGACACCTGTTGGTATCCATGCCCACAATGATTCTGATTGTGCAGTTGCAAATTCGGTCGTGGCAGTAGTAAGTGGTGCTTCTCATGTTCAGGGAACTATTAACGGGCTTGGAGAAAGGTGTGGTAATGCAAATCTCTGTTCAGTTATACCTGACCTCCAGATCAAACTTGGTATAAATTGTATAAGTAGTGAACAGCTTAAAAGACTTAGAGATGTTTCGAGATTTGTAAATGAGATAGCAAATCTAAGACATTTCAAGAGACAACCTTTTGTTGGTGATAGCGCCTTTGCACATAAGGCTGGCATACATGTTAGTGCGATCAGAAAAAGGCCTGAGACATATGAACATATCAAACCTGAACTTGTTGGTAATTCACAGAGAGTACTTATTTCAGACCTCGCTGGCAGAAGTAACGTGTTAAGAAAAGCTGAAGAATTCGGGATCCACCTTGACCCTGATTCTCCTCAGGTACAGGATATGGTTACCACCCTTAAGAATCTTGAGAATGAAGGATTTCAGTTTGAAGGAGCAGAGGCATCTTTTGAACTACTGATGAAGAAATCTCTTGGACTTCACAGGAGATTCTTTGATCTGATAGGTTTCAGAGTCATTGTCGAGAAGAGAAAAGAAGGTGAAGAGCCAATAAGTGAGGCAACTATAATGGTAAAGGTTGGTGGACGCATCGAGCATACTGCGGCAACAGGTAATGGTCCTGTAAATGCAATTGACAATGCATTGCGAAAGGCCCTTGATAAGTTTTATCCTGAGTTAAAACATGTGGTGCTACATGATTATAAAGTCCGTGTACTTACAGCAGGAAAAGGCACATCTGCAAAAGTCAGGGTGCTTATAGAGTCGGGAGATGAAGAAAAGAGGTGGGGTACTGTTGGCGTATCAGAGAATATTATTGAAGCATCTTATCAGGCACTTGTTGACAGCATAGAATACAAACTGCTTAAAGATGGAAAGAGCCGTTGAATAGTATAAGAATTTTGAATCTGAATCTTGATTTTTGAATCTGAATCTTGATTTTTGAATCTTGAATCATAAATATAGGGGGTATATATGGCAGATATAGACGTTGAAAAGATAAGGAATGTAGCAGTTATCGCACACGGAGGAGCTGGTAAGACCTCACTTGTAGAGGCAATGCTTTATAATTCTGGCTCCATTGACAGACTCGGTAATGTCCAGGATGGCACAACAACAACAGATTATGAGCCTGAGGAGATAGAAAGAAAGATAACTATATCTTCAGCCTTTGCTTTCTGCGACTGGAAAGGTCACAGGGCAAATCTAATAGATACTCCTGGTTTTATTAACTTTATTGAAGATACAAGAGGCTGTCTCAGGGTCGCTGATGGAGCAGTAGTCATAATAAGTGCTATTTCGGGTGTAAAGGCAGAGACCGGTAAGGTCTGGAGGTATGCTGATGAATTTGAATTACCAAGGGTTGTTTTTGTCAATAAAATGGATAAGGATATTGCAAACTTCACAAGGGCTATTGGTGAACTCGAAAAGGCTTTTGGGACTGAGGCTATCCCGCTATTCATCCCTGTTGGCGCAGGGGAGAGCTTCAGAGGTATTATTGACCTCATAAAAATGAAGGCTTATATATTCCATAATGGTAATGCAGAAGAAGTTGATATACCTTCTGAGATATTACCAGAATCAGAAGAGTATAGGAAGAAACTTGTAGAAAAGGTTGCTGAATCAGATGATGGTCTACTTGAGAAATACCTTGAAGGTGGTGGACTCTCTGAAGAAGAATTAAATAAAGGCATCAGAGAAGGCTCTTTGACAAGGAGGTTTATTCCTGTTACATGTGGCTCTGCAACAAGAAATATTGCTATACCTCAACTCCTTGATACAATATTGCTCTGTCTACCTTCACCTTCTGAAATGGCTCGATTATCACCAGTAAAAGGTAAAAATCCAAAGGACAAAAAAGAAGTTGAAAGAAAACCATTAAAGACAGAACCTTTATCAGCATATGTATTTAAAACAATAGCAGACCCTTATGCTGGCAAACTCTCTGTCTTCAGGGTTTATTCAGGTGTGCTCAGGGCTGACTCTAATGTTTTAAATACAACAACAGGTGTGAAGGAAAGAATCGGACAGGTCTTCCATTTAATGGGAAAGAAACAGATACCAGCATATACACTCGGTCCAGGTGAGATCGGTGCTGTTGCAAAACTCAAAGAGACATACACAGGCGATACCCTATCTGATGAATCACATCCTATTGTCTTTGAAAAGGTTAAATTTGCTGAACCAATAATCTCCTATGCAATAGCTCCAAAGAGCAAGGGAGATGAGGAAAAGGTAAGCGTAAGCCTTGCCAGGATTCTGGAGGAAGACCCTACCTTAAGATTCCAGAGAGATGAAGAAACAAAAGAGATGATTCTTTCAGGGATGGGGCAGGTCCATATTGAAGTAGCCATTGAAAGATTAAGAAGAAAGTTCGGTGTTGAGGTTGTAATGAAGACACCAAAAATTCCTTATAGAGAGACTATTAAAATACCTGCAAAGGCTCAGGGAAAATACAAAAAACAGTCAGGTGGTCGTGGGCAATATGGTGATTGCTGGCTTGAGATTGAACCACTACCCAGGGGAGGGGGATATGAATTTGTTGATAAGATTGTGGGTGGTGTTATCCCCCAACAATACAGACCAGCAGTCGAAAAGGGAGTCATAGAAACAATGAAGGGTGGAATCCTTGCAGGCTATCCTATAATTGATATAAAGGTGACATTATATGATGGCTCATATCACACTGTAGACTCCTCAGAAATGGCATTCAAGATTGCAGGAGCAATGGCTTTGAAAAAGGCTTTTATGAATGCCAAGCCTGTTCTTTTAGAACCTATAATGAAGGTTGAGGTTATAACACCTGATGATACACTCGGTGCTGTGATAGGTGATTTGAATGCTAAAAGAGGAAAGGTTCAGGGTGTGGAACCTCAAGCAGGTGGAAACCAGAAGGTTGTCTGTTTTGTGCCTATGGCTGAAATGCTAACATATGCAAACCAGCTTCACAGCCTAACATCTGGAAGGGGTCTTTACTCAATGGAATTTTCACATTATGAAGAGGTTCCAAGCCATATTTCACAGAAATTGATCGCTGAGTTTGAAGCACACAGAAAGGAAAAGGCTGAAGAGAAGTGAGCATCCTTTCAAAGGATTATAAGAATACACTCAATCTTCCACAGACAGACTTTCCTATGAAGGCTAATCTTACTGAAAGAGAGCCAAAGATAATAGAATTCTGGGAAAAGAATAAGATATATGAGAAGATACAGAAAAAAAACAGGAAGAGCAAACCTTATATCCTCCATGATGGACCTCCTTATGCTAATGGTCCTATTCATATAGGTCATGCACTTAACAAAATCCTAAAAGACATAATCATAAAGTATAAATCCATGAAGGGCTTTTATTCGCCATATGTACCTGGCTGGGACTGTCATGGTCTACCCATAGAACTTGAGGTAGATAAAATGCTCGGAAAGAAAAAAGAGGAGATAGCAATCATCGAAAAGAGGAAGTTATGCAGAGAGTATGCAGAACAGTTTGTCAATATACAAAGAGATGAATTCAAGAGGCTTGGTGGTCTGGGTGACTGGGAATCACCTTATCTTACAATGTCTTTCCCTTATGAGGCATCAATAGTTAGAGAGTTTGCAAGGTTTGTTATAGGTGGATATGTTTACAGGGGCAGGAAACCTGTTCACTGGTGTCCTTCGTGCATTACTGCTCTTGCAGAAGCCGAAGTAGAATATGCTGATAAAGAATCTCCATCAATATACGTAAAGTTCAGAGTTCGGAGCTCTGAACTAAAACAAAAATTACCAGATCTTGCTAACAAGGATGTTTTTATCGTTATTTGGACAACAACTCCATGGACATTGCCCGCTAACCTGGCTCTTGCAGTCCATCCTGAACTTGAGTATGTTGCTGTTGAAAGCGATAAGGAAGTTTATATAATTGCCAAAGGTCTTTTGAATAGTCTCAGAGAAAAGTTAAAATTGGGAAATGTCCTTTTATTGATTAAGGGAGAAGGATTAAAGAGTTTAGTTGCCGAGCACCCCTTCATTGAAAGACACTCAAAAGTAATTTTAGCTGATTTTGTCAATGTGGGAGAGGGAACAGGTATCGTGCACATTGCACCAGGTCATGGAGAAGAAGACTATGAGATTGGTTCCAGACTCGGACTTGAGATATATGCCCCTGTTGATGACAGAGGAAGGTTTACAGAACAGGCAGGAGAACTTGAAAATATTTTCGTATTTAAGGCAAATGAAAAGATAATAGAAAAATTGAAAGAAAAAGATGCCTTGATAAAAGAAGAGAAGGTTATACATTCTTATCCACATTGCTGGAGGTGTAAAAAGCCTGTCATCTTTCGCGCAACTGACCAGTGGTTTATATCTGTTGAACACATGAGACTTAGAAACCGATGTTTAGAAGAGATTGAGAGGGTTAAATGGATTCCTCCTTGGGGCAAAGACAGGATTTACGGGATGGTTCTTAATAGACCTGATTGGTGTATATCAAGACAGAGGTCATGGGGTGTCCCCATTACACTGATTAAATGTAATAATTGTGGCTCTTTCATAAAAGAAGAAGTCGTATTCAATAGTATCATAAGATCTTTTGAAGAAAACGGAGCTGATATATGGTTTATAAAAGATGCTGACGATTTTCTCCCTTCAGGATTTAAGTGTAAGGAATGTGGAGGAATATCCTTTTCCAAGGAGATGGATATCCTTGATGTATGGTTTGATTCAGGCATAAGCCATGCTGCTGTTCTTGAAGGTGATAAAAAGCTTGGCTGGCCTGCTGATATGTATCTTGAAGGAAGTGATCAGCACAGGGGATGGTTCCAGAGTTCTTTACTTGCTTCAGTAGGAACAAGGGGAAAAGCTCCTTATAGAACAGTACTTACTCATGGTTTTGTTGTAGATGGTCAGGGCAAAAAGATGTCTAAATCCCTTGGGAATGTTGTTGCTCCCCAGGAGGTCATCAAGACAAATGGAGCAGAGATTTTAAGGTTGTGGGTCTCTGCAGAGGATTACAAAGAAGACATCAGGATTTCGAAGGAAATCCTTGAGAGACTAACAGAGGCATACAGAAAGATAAGAAATACCAGTAGGTTTCTCCTTGGCAACCTATATGACTTTGATTATATGGATTATAGCCATTCCCTTTTAGAGATTGACAGATGGGCTATGAGCAGACTCCAGACCCTTATAGAAGTGGTCACATCTGCATATGAAAATTTTACATTCCATGAAGTCTTTCACAGCCTTTATAACTTCTGTGTCGTTGATATGAGTTCATTTTATCTTGATGTCTTAAAAGATAGACTCTATACATTCAAATCAGACTCACTGGAGAGGCGCGCTGCCCAATGGGTCCTCAGTCAGATACTTTCTGTGATGACAAGGCTTATGGCGCCAATACTTTCTTTCACAGCAGAAGAAGTCTGGCAGAGCATAAGGCATGCAACAGAGCTCAAAGAGCAAGTAAAAAATAGTGTTGAAGAATCTGTATTTCTTGCTCCATTCCCTGAAGTTGATGAAAATTATCTTAACAAGGAAATTGAAAAAAGGTGGGATGACCTTTTTATGTTGAGGGATGAAGTAAATAAGGCTTTAGAGATAAAGAGGGCTGAAAGATTTATAGGCAATTCTCTTGAGGCAAAAGTTATACTTTATATTAGAGAAAGCAAAGAGATAAGTGCAAAGACTACAGGACAAAAATACAGTATGCTTTTAGAGCAATACAGGGATTTTTTACCCACCTTTTTTATTGTCTCAAAAGTTGAGATTGCAGAAAGTTCCCTTGAAAGTTCTTATAAAAGCCAGGAAATAGAAGGCCTTGAGATCAAGATTGAGAAGGCGCCTGGCGAAAAATGCCAGAGATGCTGGAACTGGAGTGAGATGGTTGGAAGTTTTAAGGAGGCTCCTGAAATCTGTGAGAGGTGTTACAAGGTAATCTTTGAATAAAAAATATATCTACATATTGTTCTTTGCTTCCCTTGTAATAGCACTCGATCAGCTGACAAAATATTTTATCATCACTTATGTAAAACCTTTTGAATATATTGAGGTATTACCCTTCCTGCATATTGTAAATGTCAAAAACATAGGTGGGGCATTCGGGATGTTCAAAGGTATTGGAAGCGCCATTTTTATATTCATATCAGTCATTGCAATAACCTTTATTATCTTTTTATTCATCCACTCTAAAGAAGGTTATCTTGGTTTTTCGCTCATCATTGGTGGAGCTATCGGGAATCTTATAGATAGGTTACGTTATGGTTGGGTTGTAGATTTCATAGATTTCTCTGTAGGCAGATTCCACTGGCCCGCATTTAACGTTGCTGATTCAGCACTCACAATTGGTGTAATAGTTATATTATTAATCACTCTTTTAAAAAAGGATATTTATGCTAAGTAAAACAATTGAAGAACCCTTATATAATGATTCAAGGAAACCCTATGGAAAACCATAGTGAATTACCAAGTTAAATAATGCATCCTATTTTAATTAAAATCGGACCTTTAACAATCCATACATATGGAGTCCTCGTGGCTGCTGGATTTCTACTAGGACTTGGTCTTGCTGTAAAGCAGGCTAAAAAAGAAGGCATTCCAACGAATAAAATAGTTGATCTCGGCTTTTATATGCTTCTCTCTGCCCTCATAGGTTCAAGATTGTTTTTTATCCTCATAAATTTAACCCATTATATAAAAAATCCTCTGGACATATTCAAGATATGGGAAGGTGGTCTTGTATTCTATGGAGGACTTATATTAGCTGTCCCAACAGTAATATTTTTTGTGAAGAAAAATGCACTTGGAATCTGGAGCATAGCAGATTTATTCGCACCTTCATTAGCAATCGGGCATGCTGTAGGTAGGATAGGGTGTTTCTTTGCTGGCTGCTGTTATGGTAAGCCTGCAGAAGGACTTCCATGGGCTGTGGTATTTTCTAATCCTGACTCCCTTGCATTAATAGGGATTCCACTCCATCCAACACAACTCTACGAGTCTATTGGTGAATTCATTAATTTCTTCATACTTATCATCTTAAGGCGATATAAATCATTCAAAGGTCAGCTCTTCATGACATATTTATTACTTTATTCTGTCCTGAGATTTTTTGTTGAGTTCTACAGAGGTGATCCTGACAGAGGGTTTATCACCCCATGGCTTTCTCTTTCACAGGGGATAAGCGTTCTGATGTTTCTAGTTGCAATATCAGGGCTTATTATTTTAAAAAAATATAAAAAGACAACGATGTAACAAGCATCGTCCTCTCTGCAAAGTTTGAAACAACTGTGATGATTGCCTAAGTTCTTACAGAAATCATGTAGTTTACTTAGTGAAAGAGCAATAAAAGGTGAAATGAGTCAGACTTGTCCAAAATAAGTTTTTAGAAAGACCTACATACCCTTTTTTACACACCCCTTCACCCCTCTTTTTAGAGGGGAAAGGATAATGTAGATAACTTTTAGAGTGGAAATGATATGTAAATAATTCTTAGGTGGATAAGTATAATGTAAATACCTTTTATTGAAAGAATGAATTCCACATATCCCCTCTATTAAGAATGAATTCCCT
>JBNAVX010000075.1:0-12263 GCA_049700155.1 Thermodesulfovibrionales bacterium | reverse complement strand
AGCCCAGACTTTAGTCGGGGAGCTTCACTCATAAATTTATGAATTAAGTGGGCTAGAAATCAAGGAATTATTGCCATCGCTCGGGGACTGCCTTATGAAAAACCCTTCAGATTTTAGGAGCAAGGTTCATTGAACCACTAAAGAGTCACATTGTGTTTGAGACCTTCAAGCTCAGGGATGGAACATGTTTTCTCCCCTTGGGGACGTCGAATAACGGTTAAGCTTCTTTATGATGCGATAGTTTCAGAAGGAAACTGGTTGAACGAAGCCGCTCTACGAGTCGTAGACTACACACCTCTATTGGTTTTCAATAAGTTTCCTCCCTATCTACCTATAAATTATATCAATGAGGGTTTTGCATGTCTACCAAAATGATTAACTGAATGTGGCTAAACAGAGGCAATTTTCTTCTATATCAAATGCCGAGAAGGGAGGCTATAGAAGAGGGGATGATAGTTTGTAGAAGGTGAAGATACTATCAGACTCTCTACAGGAACGCATCATGGAAAAGGTTATATTTATAAGATGGATTTTTGTCTTGACATTTCATGAATAATACTGCTATAAATTAAGTAATCACTTACTATATGAAAAATACCAAGGAAAGACTTTTAGAAGCAACCTTCAGGCTAATTTCGAAAAAAGGTTATCTCGGTACAACAACGCGAGAAATTGCGCACAAAGCTGGAGTTACCGAGCTCACTCTTTTCAGGCATTTTGGCTCAAAGGAAAAGCTATTTGAAGAAGTATTGAATAGGTACTCTTTTCTTCCAGAACTCAAGGAATTATTGCCATCACTCAGGGAACTGCCTTACATAAAATCCCTTCAGATTTTGGGAGAAAGGTTCATTGAAACATTAAAAGATAAAAAATTTCTAATAAAGATTATGTTTTCAGAAATAAATCTATATCCAGATAAAGTCAAAGATATATATAGCAAATTTATAGATGAAATCATAAAAACCCTTGCAGAATATTTTGATTATTTGCAAAAGAAGGATCTTATCAGAAGGTTTCCATCTGTTGAAGGAGCGAGAGCTTTCCTTGGAATGTTCTTTTCGTATTTTCTATCAGAGGAGATCTTGATGGGTAGGAGTGTGGACGAAAAGGAATTTAAAAAAGTAACAAGGGAATTTATCTATTTGTTTATGAAAGGTACCCTGAAAGATAAATCCTGTGAGAGTAACATAGAAAATTGAATAAGATTTTTTAAAAGAGAGGTTCGGTTGAAAGAGGTGCTGGGAATGGTTAACAAAAATTCAATTCAGATAGAGGTTATATTATGAAAAGAATTCGCAGAATTAAACTGATTGGCATATTAGGACTTATTGCCATCAACCTTATGCTGGTTGGCTGTGAACGCAGCCAGAAATCTATGACTACCCTTGCACCTGCGGAAGTATCTGTAATAATAGTACAGCCTGAACAGATAATCCTGACTACAGAATTGCCTGGACGTACATCAGCGTACCTTGTAGCCGAGATTAGGCCTCAGGTTAGTGGCATTATCCAGAAGAGGCTGTTTACAGAAGGTTCCAATGTTAAAGCAGGTCAGGTGCTTTATCAGATCGACCCAGCTCCATTTCAGGCAGCGCTCGACAATGCTAAGGCAGCACTCGGGAGGGCTGAGGCTAATCTACCTGCGATCCGTTCTCGGGCTGAACGTTTCAGGGAACTGATCGCTGATAAGGCAGTAAGCCAGCAGGATTATGATGATGCAGTAGCAGCACTGAAACAGGCTGAGGCTGATGTTGAATACTGGAAGGCAGCAGTTAAATCCGCTAAGATCAATCTTGAATACACCCGGGTATTAGCTCCGATATCAGGACGTATCGGTAAGTCAAACGTAACAGAGGGAGCACTTGTAACAGCCCATCAGCCTTTACCTTTAGCTACCATTCAACAATTAAATCCTATCTATGTAGATATACCACAATCTACAGCAGAATTACTTAGATTACAGCGGCGTTTGGAAGAAGGGCGTCTGAAGCATGAAGCAAAAGATCAGAATAAAGTTAAATTAATCCTTGAAGATAATACAAAATATCCGTTAGAAGGGACTCTGCAGTTTCGGGACGTAACAGTAGATCCAACAACAGGTTCAGTAGTTCTAAGGGCAATATTCCCAAATCCGGAGAATGTTCTCCTCCCTGGAATGTTTGTTCGGGCTATTGTAAAAGAAGGAATAAACAAGAAGGCAATAATGGTTCCTCAGCAGACTGTATTTCGTGACACGAAAGGTAATCCCTTTGTATATATTGTTGATAAAGAAAGCAAGGTTCAAATAAGGCCCATTATTATTGACAGAGCTATAGAAGATAAGTGGCTTGTTTCAGAGGGGCTTTCAGCTGGAGAACAGGTAATCATGGAGGGGGTTCAGAAAGTTATGCCTGGAATGCCAGTTAAGACCGTGCCTTATGTCACACAACAAAAGCCTGAAAGACCGGGAAGTTAATGTTATCAAGATTTTTTCTTGACCGACCTGTATTCGCCTGGGTAATTGCTATAGCAATAATGGCAGCAGGTTGTCTTGCAATCTATGGTTTACCTGTCACTCAATATCCTTCTTTAGCACCTCCTTCAATTTATATACAAGCATTCTATCCTGGTGGTTCTGCTGAGACTGTAGAAAATAGCGTAACCCAGATTATAGAGGAAAAGATGACAGGTCTTGATAAGATGATATATTTGTCCTCCTATAGTGATTCGGCGGGTACCTCTCGTATTGAGCTTACATTTGAACCAGGAACTGATCCAGACCTCGCATGGGCAAAGGTTCAGAATAAACTTCAGCTTGCCATGCCAAGTCTGCCAGAGAATGTTCAGAAGACAGGAATCAAGGTTGGTAAGGCAACCAAAAATTATCTATTGCTTGTTGCGCTTATATCTGAAGATGGAAGACTTGATGCCTATGATTTAGGAGACTATATGCAATCAAATCTCGAAAAACTCCTTGCCCGTATAGAAGGAGTTGGAGAGGTTGAAGTCTTTGGATTCCCTTATGCAATGCGTATTTGGGTTGAACCCCACAAGCTTGTGAGCTTTGGATTGGCAATTGAAGATGTAATTCTGGCGATAAAAAACTACAATGTAGAGGTATCAGGTGGTCAGATTGGTGGTGCACCTGCAAAACAAGGCCAGGGACTTAATGCTCCTATAATTGTTCAGAGCATGCTCAAGACACCTGAAGAATTTGCTTCCATACCAATTAGAGTAAATCCTGATGGTTCAACAGTCAAGATAAAAGATGTCGCACGAGTTGAACTTGGAACAGATTATTATGATATAAACGGCTACTATCAGGGTAAACCAGCAGCAGTGCTGGCAATAAGACCTCTTCCCGGTGCAAATGCCTTGGATGTTGCCAGTAAGGTTAAAGAGAAGATAGCTGAGATGAGCAGGCACTTCCCTGCAGGTGTTAAGGCTGTCTATCCCTATGATACAACTCCTTTCACAAAGGTTGCGATAAACGAAGTAGTTAAGACCCTCATTGAAGCAATTGTGCTTGTATTTTTTATTATGTGGTTATTTATGGGTAGTCTCAGGGCGACTTTTGTCCCCACGATTACTGTTCCTGTTGTTTTACTCGGCACATTTGCCATTCTTGGTATAGCAGGCTATTCAATAAATATGCTTACCATGTTTGCAATGGTTCTTGCCATTGGTCTCTTAGTGGATGATGCAATCGTTGTTGTTGAAAATGTAGAAAGGATAATGAGAGAAGAGGGGCTTTCAGTAAGAGAAGCTGTAATAAAATCTATGGATCAGATTACCAGTGCTCTGATAGGAATTGGTCTTGTTCTTTCTATTGTCTTTGTTCCCATGGCATTCTTCAAAGGCTCAACAGGCATTATTTACAGACAGTTTGCCATAACAATTATATCTGCAATGCTTCTTTCCGTGTTTATTGCCCTGACTCTGGCTCCTGTTTTATGTGTTCAATTTTTAAGACCTCATAAAGTTTCTGCAGGTAAAAAAGGTCTTTTTCACTTCTTTAGCTTAATCTATGAGAAATTTTACAGTATCTTTTTCAAATCAAGGGGTTTCTATACAAGGATGGTGGAAAGCTCGTTCAGAAAAGTTCCTATTTATATAGCAGTTTATATTGTTATTGTAGTATGCTTGGGATTTATTCTTATCAAACTTCCTACAGCATATCTACCAGATGAAGACCAGGGTTTACTATTAGCCCAGGTTGTCTTACCATCGGGTTCAACCCTTGAACAGACAGGAAAAGTTTTAAAAGAGGTACAAGATTATTTCCTTAATCGTGAGAAAGAAGCTGTAGAGTCTGTTATGACTGTTGAAGGCATTAGCTTTTCGGGAAGGGCACAGACAAATGGTCTTGCATTCATAAAGCTCAAAGACTGGCATTTAAGAGACAGAGCAGAACTCAGGGTAAAAGCAATTCAGGAAAGGGCGATGAGGGTCTTCCTCCAGAATAAAAAGGCGATGATATTCGTTTTCCCTCCACCATCAATTATTGAACTTGGCAACGCAACTGGCTTTGATTTTCAACTTATGGACATGGGCGGGCTCGGTCATCAAAAGCTTATGGAAGCAAGAAATCAACTTCTTTATACAGCAAATCAGGATCCAAGATTAAAGAATGTAAGACCTAATGGTATGGATGACATACCTGAGTATAAGGTTGATGTAGACTGGGAAAGGGCAGGAGTCCAGAAGATACCAATCACTTCAATCAATAATACAATATCAGCAGCATTCGGGAGCGCCTATGTCAATGATTTTGTTCAGGGAGGTAGGGTAAAAAGGGTCTTCGTACAGGCAGATACTCCTTACAGGATGCTTCCAGAAGATATGAACAGGCTTTATGTGAGAAATAATGAAGGTAAGATGGTTCCTTTTTCATCTTTTGCGAGTGGAAAGTGGATTTATGGCTCACCAAAACTTGAGCGCTATAATGCCTTTCCTTCTATAAATATCTGGGGTGAACCTGCAAGGGGGAAAAGTTCAGGTGAGGCGATGAAGGCAATGGAAGAGCTTGTATCAAAGCTTCCAAAAGGGATTGGTTATGCCTGGACAGGGCTTTCCTATCAAGAGAAGCTCGCAACTGGGCAGGCACCGATTCTTTACGCCTTTTCTATATTTGTCATATTCCTGTGTCTTGCAGCACTATATGAAAGCTGGACAATTCCTATAACAAATTTGTTACTTTTGCCTCTTGGCATAATTGGTGCTGCACTGGCAACATGGTTAAGGGGATTACATAATGATGTCTATTTCCAGATAGGATTCCTCGTGACAATGGGTCTCTCCTCAAAGAACGCAATCCTTATTATACAGTTTGCAAGGGACAGGATAAAACAGGGTGTCTTAGAGCGCCAGAACGATGTAGATGGTTTATATAAAAAAGCAACGGTTGAGGCTGCAAGAATCAGATTCAGACCTGTTATCATGACATCTCTGGCATTATTCTTCGGTGTTTTACCACTTGCTATATCAAAAGGTGCAGGTTCTGGAGCGATGAATGCCATAGGAACAGCAATTGAAGGTGGAGTAATAGCCGGAACATTTATTAATATCCTTTTTGTACCACTGTTTTTTATTCTTATTCTAAAATTATCCAAGGTAAAAAAATGAGAAGATTAATATTTATTGTATTATTAATTATATTAAGTGGCTGTTCTCTGACTCCAGAATATAAGAGACCAGAAGCCCCTATACCTAAAAGTTGGCCAAGTGGTCCTGCATATATAGAAAGTGTTGGTAAACCAGGCGAAGTACAAGCAAGTGACATTCACTGGAGGGATTTTTTTGTAGAGGAACGGCTGCAGAAGTTGATCGCCCTCGCCCTAAATAACAATCGTGACCTTAAACTTGCTGCACTGAATGTTGAGATGGCACGTGCATTATATAGAATCCAGCGTGCTGAGCTTTTTCCAGCAGTCAACGCTTCGGTAAGCGGAAGCAAACAGAGGATTCCTGCAAATGTAATGGGTTTTCCAGAATCACTGACGATTGAAAGGTATGATGTCAACCTTGGTATAAGCTCATGGGAACTTGACTTCTTCGGTCGTATCAGAAGTCTGAAGGACGCAGCTCTTCAGAAGTATTTGTCAACTGAACAGGCACATCGTAGTGCAGTAATAAGCCTGATAGCAGAGGTTGCGAATGCTTATCTGATACTTGCTGCTGATAAAGAAAACCTTAAACTTGCTGAATCCACTCTTAAGACCCAACAAGCCATCTATGATTTGATTAGACGGCGTTATGAGGTTGGGCTCGCATCAGAACTGGACCTCCGACGGGCTCAGACGCAGGTAGATACTGCAAAAGGTGATGTAGCCCGATACATACAAATAGTGGCGCAGAGTGAAAATGCCTTGAAACTACTGGTTGGGACAGAGATACCAGAAAATCTTTTACCCGAAGACTTAAGCACTGTCAGCACTCCAAAGGAGATTTCCGCTGGAATATCTTCAGAAGTATTATTGAAAAGACCAGATATTCTGGCGGCTGAGTATGCACTCAAATCAGCTAATGCCAATATAGGTGCTGCTCGGGCAACTTTCTTTCCACGTATCTCTCTTACTGGAATAATTGGAACTGCGAGTGAGGAATTGTCCGGTTTGTTCAAATCAGGCTCGGATTCATGGAGTTTTGCTCCTCAGATGATTATGCCGATTTTTGATGCTCGTACATGGGCTGCCTATAATGCGAGCAAAGTTGACAGGGAAATCTTGTTGACCCAATATGAGAAGGCGATCCAGACAGCATTCAGGGAAGTTGCTGATGCCCTTGCCATAAAAGGCACAATTGATCGACAGTTGTCAGCTCAAGAATCACTTGTGAATGCTGTTACTGATACATATCGCCTTGCCAATGTGCGTTATACAAAAGGAATTGACAGCTACCTGAGCGTTCTAGATGCACAGCGCTCACTGTATAATGCACAGCAGGGTCTTATCGCCCTTAGACTCTCAAAGCTTACCAATCTGGTGACTCTCTATAAAGTGCTGGGCGGAGTGTAGGGGAGTAAGGTGATGACTGTGAGGAGTTATCATCTGTGCATTAATACTTCACAGGGTATCCCCTCTTTCTCAAAAAGTCTTTTTAGTTCCTTTCCTTGGCTGAGGAAAAATCCATCACTTCTTGCCCATTCTATTTTGTGTTCTCGATATGCCCAGTCTGCATAATGATAATTCATCCTATCAATTATTACAAAATCTACCTTTCCATTTAATTCCTTTACCAATCCTTTTGTCCCTGGTAAAAGTGGAGCTATCATAACTTGAGTTTTTATTCCCTCTGAATGTAGTTTGGCTAAGGCTTTAATCCTATTCTCAATAGATGGTGCAAAAGGTTCAAAGATTCTTTTTATCTTTTCATCAGCAGTTGTAATAGTAAGACAGACTTCTATCTTATTTGACTGCTTTAGTAATCCAATGTCGCGTAAGACCAAATGTGATTTTGTTTGAATAGTAACAGGCCAGCCATTATCTATTAATATCTCAAGACACCTTCTTGTCAACCTATATTCTCTTTCAATTGGCTGGTAAGGGTCACAGATACTGCTCATCCAGACCCTTTCAGGTCTTTTCTTTTTTATTTCTTTTTTTAATAATTCTAAAGCATTAATCTTGACATCAATAAACATTCCCCATTTCTCTTTATGTCCTGTGAACTTCTTCATAAATCTGGCATAGCAGTAAATACAACCATACTCACAACCAATATATGGATTCAGGGTGTATTCATAGACTTTGGATTTTGATAAGATATTTTTTGAAAGGATTTCCTTAATCTTCATACCTTTATTTCATTATAACTATAATCATTTCTGTCCAAAAGAATCTAATTTCATAAAACAAACCTAACACACCCCTTTAATCCCCTCTTAGCCCTTTCCCCTCTAACCCATATTATTCATAAAATTCTTGGCAGATGCAGTTTTTGAGCGGATTTAAATTCTTTCGAAGAAAGAATTTACCTCGGAGGCTCGATATTAATCGAGCCGAGAATACTGCATCTGCAAATTACTCATAAATTTATGAATTAAGTGGGTTAAGTGTTAAAATATTTAGATGCATGAAAACAGACTTATAATAGAGGGGGCAAGACAGAATAATCTCAAGAATATTTATCTCAGCATCCCTCATAATAAAGTAATCGCAATAACAGGTGTATCAGGCTCAGGAAAATCCTCGCTTGCCTTTGACACTATCTTTGCAGAAGGACAATGGAGATTCATGGAATCTCTTTCTACATATGCAAGGCTATTTCTGGAGAAACTTGATAGACCTGAAGTTGATGCCATTCATAATATCAGACCTGCAATAGCACTTGAACAAAAAAACCCAATAAGAGGTTCCCGCTCAACTGTCGGTACTTTGACAGAACTTTATGACCTCTTCAGGCTTCTTTACTCAAAAATATCTGTGCCTTTTTGCCCTAAATGTGGCAAAGAGATAAAAGTATGGGATCCCTCAAAAATAGTTACTGAATTATTGGAAAAGTCTAAAGGCGAAAAATCAGTTATTGTCTTCGAGACAGATAAATCATTAGAGGAACTTAAAAAAAGGGGCTTTTACAGGATTTGGCAGGATGGTGAGATAATAGAAATTAACTCAGAACCCGGAACTAAGAATTCAGAACAAAATATAGTAGTTGATAGACTCATTATAAAAGATGAACCGAGGCTTTCAGACTCTATTGAAATGGCGTGGAGAGAAGGAAATGGAAAAATAAAAGTAATCATAATAAATACGGCAAAGGATATAAAATTCACAACTCACACTTTTACATCTGACAATGCATGTAATGAATGTAAAATTAAACTTCCGAAACCATATCCTCTCTTGTTCTCTTTTAACCATCCATTAGGTGCATGTCCTTCCTGCAAAGGATTTGGCAATATTCTTAAATATGATGAGGATATTATCATCCCTGATAAGAAACTCTCCCTGTCTGAAGGAGCAGTAGATCCCTGGAATAAACCTGCATATAGATGGTGGAAAGAGCAGCTAATTAAAAATGCTTCAAAAGAAGGGATTGACATCAATAAGCCTTATTATGATTTAACTCATAGAGAAAAGTCTTTACTCTTCAAGGGAAGTAGTTCATTCTATGGGATTGATGATTTCTTTGAAGAGCTTGAAGGTAAAAGATATAAACTCTATGTAAGGGTATTCCTCAGCAGATACAGGAGACCTGTCACCTGCTCAGAATGCAATGGCAAGAGGTTGAAAAAAGAATCCCTTTCATATAAGATTTCTGGTCTTGACATAGCAGAGTTATGCATGAAATCTGTTACAGATGCTATTAAATTCTTTGAAGGTCTTAATATTTCACGTTTCCAAAGAGATATAGCAAAAGAGGTTCTCAGACTTATAATGATTAAACTCGGATTCCTGAAAAAGGTTGGTCTTGGTTATCTTGCTCTCAATAGAGATGGCAGAACACTTTCAGGAGGAGAATATCAGAGAGTAAACCTTTCAAATCAATTAGGCTCATTTCTCACTGGAACACTTTATGTTCTTGATGAACCTACTGTAGGTTTACATACAAGAGATACCGAGATAATTGCAGGAATCATGTCTGAGCTTTCAATGCTTGGCAACACTATACTGGTAGTTGAACATGATAAAAGGATAATAGAATCCGCAGACTGGGTTATTGAATTAGGACCAGGGGGCGGACACAGAGGAGGAGAAGTCGTTTTTTCTGGACCAAAAAAAGAGTTTCTCAAGACAGACACTGTCACAGCACGTTATATAAAGGGTGTTGATAGAATTGAACCACCACTAAGAAGGAGAAATGGTTCAGGAAAAACCCTTTTTCTTTCAGGTGCAACAGGTAATAATCTTAAATCAGTCGACCTCAATATTCCGCTCAGGACATTAACTGTTGTAACAGGTGTCTCAGGCTCAGGAAAAAGCAGTTTGATCGTTGAGACACTGTACAGGGCATTAGCCAGAGAATTCAGGATTGAACATGACCTTCCTCTTCCTTATAAAGAAATTGATGGTATTCAACATCTTAAAGGTGTAAGACTCATTGACCAGACGCCGATTGGAAGGAGCACGCGTTCAAATCCTGTTACCTATTTAAAGGTCTTTGATGGAATCAGAAAATTATTTTCTGAACAGGCAGAGGCAAAGGCTTTTGGATATGGACCTCGCTTCTTTTCATTCAATGTTCCGGGCGGCAGGTGTGAAACCTGTAAGGGTTCTGGATACCAGCGACTTGAAATGTATTTTTTTGAAGACTTGTATATAAGATGTGAAGACTGTGGTGGGAAAAGATATAAATCAGAAACCCTGCGCGTCACTTATCGTGGGAAAAATATAGATGATGTTTTGAATATGACTGTTGATGAGGCATTAGAACTGTTTTATGATTCAACTCATATAAAGGATATTTTAATGCTTATGCATGATATCGGTCTTGGCTATCTTAGGCTTGGACAGCCAGCGACAACACTCTCAGGTGGTGAGGCACAGAGGCTAAAGATATGTGCAGAGTTAAACCTGTCACCTGTTACCCGTCAATCATCAATCTTATATATCCTCGATGAACCTACTGTTGGTCTACATTTTAGAGATATTAAAAGACTACTTAACATCCTCAACAGATTGGTAGATGCAGGTAATACTGTTGTTATCATTGAACATAATCTTGACGTAATCAGGGCATCGGACTGGATAATTGACCTTGGACCTGAAGGAGGAGATAAAGGTGGAAGAATCATATTTGAAGGTACACCTGAAGAGATAGTAAATGTAGAAGAATCATACACTGGAAGATATCTGAGAGAACATTCTCATTCAATACATTCTCCTATTAAATCATAGTCTTTGAAGTCAGTTATCCTTACGTTCACAATTCTTTTGCCTTTTTTGGCATTATAATTTTTTAGATATACAATACCGTCGACTTCAGGAGCCTGTGAATATATCCTCCCTGTCCATACCCTCCCATATTCATCAACAGGTAGCTCTATCAGGCATGGAAATGTCCTACCTATTAGTGAACTATTTTTCCCTCTTACTATTTCTTTTTGATTTTGCATAAGAGCCTTTTTTCTTTTTTTCTTGACATGAGCAGGAACTCTGGGTTTCAGGGAGAAGGCCTTAGTGTCTTCTTCTGGAGAATACTCAAATACACCGAGATTTTCAAATTTAACTTCTTTAATAAATTCGAGTAATTCCTGAAAATCCTCTTCTGTCTCTGTAGGGAAACCAGTAATTATAGATGTCCTTATAGCTATAGATGGTATCTTCTCTCTAAGTAGTTCTATCTTTTTCAGAAGGATTTCTTTTGTATAGTGTCTGTTCATAAGCCTCAAAATACGGTTATTAACATGCTGTATTGGAATATCAACATACTTTACGATTCTTGAATCAGACTGGATGAGCTTTATAAGCTCAGGAGATATTCTTGAAGGATAAAGGTAAAGTAACCTCAGCCAGAATTCTCTTTTTAGAGAAAGGATATTTTTTATAAGTAAATTAAGAGATGATCTGCCATAAATGTCTGTTCCATAAGCAGTAATATCCTGAGCAATAAGATTTATTTCATATACTCCTCTTTCAAGAGACTTTTTGACCTCTGTCATAATATCATCAACATGATAGCTTCTTAAAGGACCCCTGATGATTGGAATTGAACAGTAGGAACAGTGATTCCTACATCCTTCAGAGATTTTTATATAAGCATATGAAGGTGGGGTGAAGAGAATCTCCTTTTGTTTCTTTTTGCCTGATAATCTTCGAACAGGGAAAAATTTTTTGATCTCTTCAGTAAATTCTTTATAAGAGACTATCGGTAAAAATAGGTCTACCTCAGGTATGAGTTCTTTGAGTTGTTCCTTGTAACGCTGGACAAGACATCCATATACTATAACCTTAGAATTTAGAGCTTTTTCCCTAAGGGTATTGAGTATGATATCTATGGATTCTCTCTTTGCATCTTTGATAAAACCACAGGTATTTATAACAATTATTGATGCCTCTGAAATATCATCAGTAATTACATATCCAGCTTTCATGAGATGATCTGAAATCTTCTCACTATCCACAAGATTCTTTGCACATCCGAGACTTATAAAGTAGAAATACATAATTTTTATTTTACAATGTAAGCTTACAATTATTGTTACGTAAAAATCATTCTTGCACATATGGGAAACTATTTGTGCACATTTCTATCAAAGAAACAAGTGGTCAACTTAACATGTGCAATTCATTGCTGTCCAAAATAATCTAAATTCATAAAACAAACCTAACACACCCCTTAAT
>JBNAVX010000074.1:0-12502 GCA_049700155.1 Thermodesulfovibrionales bacterium | reverse complement strand
TAAGGGGTGTGTTAGGTTTGTTTTATGAATTTAGATTATTTTGGACAGCAATGAACATTAATATACTTTTCAGCAATTCGTCTTGAAGTAGTAAAAACAAATAGTCTAATAAAGCCAGAGGGTGATTTATCTCACGGATTTCTATCCCTCAGATAAAGATTATAAGTGTCATGAAGAAACGGAGACAATCTTATATGAAGAAGAGACATATACCACTTGTGACTAATGTAAGAACGATCATCATGAATGATATTGAATTATTTGACAACATATTCAACCAGCTTGATGATTTAAAACACTGGTGTGAGGATTTAGAGAACAGGCTCTGGTATATAGAGGAAAGTTTGAGGCTATTACAAAATGGCTCTCGTTCAAAGGTCACATCATGGTATAAATCACCATTGAATAAAAAGGCTAATGCATAGAGATACAAAAATTATTGAAAAGAGTTTATAAAAGGTTGTAGATTACTTCTACAGATTTCGTAACCTATTCTCCAATTTTTCCGGTCAAGATAATGAAGAGGATTATTATAGACATAGACAATACACTCTGGGATTTTGCATCTGTTTTTTATGAGAGGTTGAAAAAGATAGCACCGACTATACCACCGATGGATTTATGGGACTGGGATTTCTATAAAGACCATGTCAGTATTGAAGAACTCCATACAGTTATTGATGATATACACAGAGAGCAGGACGTGTTCCAGCCTTTTCCTTCAGCAAGGTGGTTTCTTGAATCACTGAATGAAAAAGGTTATTCACTCATAATTGCTTCCCATCGTCAGGATAGCTCAAGAATAGCTACAGAGCGTTTTCTCCAAAAACACAACCTTCCTTACCATGAGCTACATCTATGCCATGACAAAACAATCCTTTTTGAGAGGAGCTGTGCACTCGTTGATGATGCTCCGATTCTGCTCGATAAGGCAAAGCAAAGAGGTATTATCTGCACAGGTCTCAGGTATCCTTGGAATAAACACACAGAACATCCCCTTTTTAATTCACTGGAAGATGTTTTAAGTTATCTTTTAGAAAAACTGGGTTGACAATTAGATATTATTTTACTTCTTCTCCTCTTTCTTCTCTTGCTCTTTTATTGAGAGTAATTCAACTTCAAATATTAATGTGGCATTTGGACCTATATCATCTCCTGCTCCACGCTCTCCATAAGCAAGTTCAGGGGGGATAAATAACTGCCACTTAGAGCCTGTCTTCATCAATTGTAATGCCTCTGAAAAACCAGGAATAACTCCTTTTACAGGGAATGTTGCAGGCTGACCACGCTTATAAGAACTGTCAAACTCAGTTCCATTGATCAGAGTGCCACGATAATGTATGGTTACTGTATCATTTATAGTCGGAACCTTTCCGTCACCTTCTTTGATTATCTTGTATTGTAATCCACTTGGAAGGGTTATAACACCTTCTTTATTCTTATTCTCTGCAAGGAAGGCTTCACCCTCTTTTTTGTTTTTCTCACCAAGCTCTTTTAACCGAGCAGCCTCTTTAGCCATCATCTCTTTCTGGAAATTCATCAAAGTTTCATTGACTTCCTGGTCAGTCATTAATTTTTTATGTCCTGAAAGCTCGTCTTTAAAACCCTGTATAAATGCATCCTGGTTTATATCGATTGATTCCCTCTTCAAACTATTACCAACTCTCACACCCATACTGTAGCTGACCTTGTCCTTATTATCTTTCAGGATAAGCTTCTCTCCAGCAAAAGCCTGGCTTACAAAAAAAATAATTCCTAATACTACCAACCATCGTAATCTCATATTCGCTCCTTTTTATTGAATTAATCTGTAGCCTCTGAAGTATTTTCCCAAAGAGGCAATGTCTGGATAAGACAACGACATTATAAAACTAACTTTAAAAGATAGTCAATTACATGCTTGCAATTGGAAGTAAAATTTGTTTATTATTGCGTGTAATTTTAAATATTAAAATTGATGATATCATCTGGAAAAATAAATTTTTCCATAAAATCTGCATCATACTTCTTCTTTATTAAATTCTATTTGATTTTTCAACTACTCTGTGTTTTATTCATTTGTCCTGCTTATTCCAGTGAGACCGAGATTTACTCTCAGAGAGACCTTATGGGCTTGAGTATTGAAGAACTGATGGAGATTGAGGTAGCCACTGTCTATGGTGCATCAAAGTATGAACAGAAGGTAACTGAGGCACCTTCTTCAGTAAGCATAGTAATAGCAGATGAGATAAAGAAATATGGATATCGCACAATAGCAGATATCCTGAGGAGCTTGAGAAGCTTCCATATTACTTATGACCGTAACTATGCTTATGCTGGGATACGGGGATTTGGAAGAACAGGAGATTATAACAGTCGTTTCCTTGTGCTGATTGATGGTCACAGGATAAATGACAATGTCTATGATTCAACTCTTATAGAGACAGGTTTCAATATAGATATTGACCTTATTGACAGAATTGAGGTCATCCGTGGTCCTGGTTCTTCACTTTATGGTAGTAACGCATTCTTTGGCGTCCTTAATGTGATTACTAAAAGAGGAGAGCATTTTAACAGCTTAGAGGTCTCAGGAGAGGCAAGCAGTTTTGATACATATAAAGGACGTCTCAGCCTTGGAAATAGGTTTAAAAATGGTCTTGATATAATCCTTTCAGGTTCTATCTATGACAGCAAAGGACAGGACTTATTTTTTAAGGAGTTTGATGAACCTTCTACTAACCATGGCATAGCACAGGGCTGTGATTATGACAGGAACTATAGCATTTTCTCAAAGATATCTTTTCTGGACTTCACCTTAGAAGGCGCTTATGTATCAAGGACAAAAGGGTTACCTACTGCCCCTTATGAAACTGATTTTAATGAACCAGGGAATAAAACTATTGATGAATCTGGTTATCTTGATCTGAGATATGAGCATAATTTTGATGATAGAACAAAGATAATGGCGAGGTTATTTTATGATGTTTATAAATATAAAGGCGATTATATCTATTCAGGAGCTGTGAATAAGGACGTTACTAAAGGTGAGTGGTGGGGTGGTGAGGTCATGTTGAATAAGACATTCCTTGAGAGACACAAAATTACCATTGGCGCTGAATACCAGAAGAATTCAAGACAGGACCAGAAGAACTTTAATGAAGACCCTTTTGAGATATTACTCGATGATAGAAGGCATTCAAAGAGGTGGGCACTTTATGCCCAGGATGAATTCACAATACTGAAGAATCTTATCCTTAATGCTGGTGTCCGTTATGACTATTATGACAAATTTGGAGGTTCAACAAACCCAAGGCTTGGTTTAATATACAGTCCTTTCGAGGAGACTGCTATCAAGCTACTGTATGGAACCGCCTTCCGCATACCAAATATGTATGAGCTTTTTTACACAGTATCTCCTCAGAAAGGAAATCCTGACCTTGAACCAGAAGAGATAGAAAGTTACGAACTGATACTGGAAAAATATTTCAAGAAGACCTTCAGGATTACAATCGGAGGTTTCTTTAACAGGATAACAGACCTGATAGATGCTACAGTTGACCCCGCAGATAACCTTCAGGTCTTCAAAAATGTAGATGAGGTTGAGGCTAAAGGTATTGAGACTGAACTTGAGGCTAAATGGAAGAGTGGATTACAGGGAAGGATCAGTTATACCTTTCAGGAGGTCAAGAATACGAAGACAGATGAAATCCTTGTCAATTCACCGAGACATTTAGCAAAACTCAATCTTATAGTCCCTATTATTCATGAAAAAGTCTTCACAGGTATGGAAGTCCAGTATACAGGCAGGAGAAAGACAATTGCTAAAGATAATATAGGAGATTTCTTTGTTACGAATGTTACGGTCCTTAGCCAGAGACTCATAAAAGGATTAGAGATTTCAGGGAGTGTATATAATCTGTTTGATAAAAAATATAGTGATCCTGGTGCTGTGGAGCACCTTCAGGATAAGATTGAACAGGATGGTAGGAACTTTAGAGTCAAGCTTACTTATAGATTTTAAATGAAATGTATAAAAGAAAGATATGATAGAGCGAGTTACTCTAAGATTTGCACAAATGCAGATAAGAATATTTATTTATGAACAAGGTAGCACAGATTTCAAGATGTCATTCCCGCGGAGGCGGGAATCCAGTGAAAACAATTAAAAATCAAAATCCTATGGATTCCCACTCTCTTGAGAGTGACACAAAATTATTTAACCTGTGTTATTCAAAGTTACTAAATGCTTCTATTATACTTGTGTTGTTCACAACTATTTATATTCATTATGCTTATGCACAAAAAAAGATATTTGGTGAGTATGAGGTGAAGGCAACATTTATCTATAATTTTTTGAAGTTTATAGAATGGCCTGAGAGTGCTCCCAGTGATAGTACCATAAACCTCTGCATTATCGGAGATGACCCATTTGGAACAGCAATAAACCCTGTAGAAGGTGATTCTAAGAGTAATAAAAAAATTTTGATAAAGCGTTATAATAAGCCCACAGGTCTTGAAGGATGTAAGATTCTATTTATATGCAGGTCAGAAAAGAGGCAGTTATCAGATATACTCAACGCTATTAAAAACATGAATGTACTGACTATAAGTGACACAGAAGGTTTTGCAGAGCAAGGCGTGATTATAAATTTTTATATACAGGATGACAAGATTCGGTTTGAGATTAATAAAAATGCTGCAGATAGGGCTGGGCTGAAGATAAGCTCAAGGCTTCTCAGCCTTGCAAAGATTATTCAAGGTGGTGGAAGACAATGAAGACTTTTCTTAAGGACCTATCTATAAAGCAAAAACTGATTCTTATCACAATTCTTACGACAGGTCTTGTAGTGTTTCTGACTGAGATGGTCACTATCGTAAAAGAGGTGATTGACTTCAGGAATTATCTTGTGAACAGCCTTACATCTCAGGCAAAGATTATAGGGATGAACAGCACCGCAGCACTTGTATTCAAGGACCAGAAGTCTGCTGAAGAGATTCTATCAGCCCTTGAGACCTCTCCAGATATAATCAGGGCTAATATATATTCAGAGGATGGGAGACTATTCGCAAAATATAAGAAACGATATGTAAAAGAAGAATTCTCACCTCTCTTGCCCATGAAAGAAGGATACAATTTCGGAATTAATAAGCTATCAGTCTTCCATAACATCATCTTTGATAATAAACCCATAGGGATGCTTTATATAGAGAGTGATTTAAAGGAATTTTACAGTCTCATAAAGTGGCATGCAGGATTTGCAATCGTCGTTCTTATCTGTGCGCTCTCTCTTGCGTTTCTTTTACTGACAAGAATGCAGAGGGTGATTACTGATCCGATTATGAGCCTTGTCCGTGTAATGGATGTTGTCTCAAAGAATAAGAATTACTCTGTTCGTGCACCTGTTGTGAGTCATGATGAGATGGGTTCTCTTTCTGAGAGTTTCAATGAGATGTTATCAAAGATACAAGAGCATGAAGAAAAGATAAAGTCATATAGTGAGAAGTTAGAGCTTATGGTTCAGCAGAGAACAGAAAAATTAATACAGACTACCGAAATGCTAAAACATGAGCTAACTGAAAGAAAACAGATAGAAGAGGCTCTGCGTGAATCTGAAAATAAGTTCAGGGACCTTGCAGAGAAATCCCTTGTTGGTATATACCTTATACAGGATGGGGTTTACAAATATATAAATCCAAGACTTGCAGAGATATTTGGATATACTGTTGATGAGATAATAGGAAAGAAGACCCCAAAAGACCTTACTCACCCTGAAGACTGGCACCTCATTGAGAAGAGCCTCAGAGAACAACTATATAGTGGTAAAAAAGAGGCTCATCATAATTTCAGGGGTATAAAAAAGGATGGAGAGGTTATCTATTTAGAGAGTTATGGGAACAGGACAGTATATCATGAACAACCAGCAGTAATAGGGACATTGCTGGATATCACCGCACGCAAGAGGGCAGAAAATTCATTAAAAGAAGAAAAAGAGTTTGTTGATTCAGTGATAAATAGCCTGCCTGGTACTTTTTATATGTTTGATGAGGATGGTTATTTCCTTAAATGGAATGAGAATGTTGAGAAGATTACAGGTTATTCTCCAGAAGAGTTGAAGAAGATGGGTCCTCTTGATTTCTTTGAAGGTGCTGAGAAGAGCTTGATAGAGGAAAAGATAAAGGAAGTCTTTGACAAAGGGGAGGCATATGTAGAAGCTAATGTGGTTACAAAATCCGGGAAAAAGATTCCTTTCTTTCTCTCAGGAGTTCGCTTTGTAACAAGTGATTATACCTGTCTTGTTGGGACAGGGATTGATATCTCAGAACGTAAGCGTGCAGAAGAAGAGATAAAGAAGCTCAATTTAGAACTTGAGAAGCGTGTTGCACAGCGCACTGCACAGCTTGAAGCTACAAACAGGGAGTTAGAGTCATTCAGTTATGCTGTTTCACATGACCTACGTGCACCTATACGCGCAATTGATGGTTTTTCAAGCATTGTATTAGAAGACTATTCAGAAAAACTTGATGATGAAGGTAAACACCTCCTTACAGTGATAAAAGAAAATGTAAAAAAGATGGATAGACTTATTAATGCACTCCTCACACTCTCAAGAATTGGAAGGAAAGATATTGAGTTAATGGAGATAGATATGGCTAATTTGGCTAAAGAGGTCTTTGATGAAGTCAAGTTACTCGTTCCTGATAGGGAGATACAGTTAAATATTAATTCTCTTCCTTATGCATCTGGTGACCCTGCAATGATTCGTCAGGTATTCTTTAACCTTATTTCCAATGCGATCAAATTCACAAAGACACGAGATGTCGCTGTAATTGAGATTGATGGAAGGGAAGAACAAGGAGAATATATATATTCAATAAAGGATAATGGAGCTGGTTTTGATATGCAGTTTGCAGATAAGCTTTTTGGAGCATTTCAAAGACTGCATACAGATAAAGAATTTGAAGGAACAGGCATTGGACTTGCCACTGTCCAACGTATAATTCACAGACATGGAGGAAGGGTCTGGGCTGAGGGAGAAGTGAATCAAGGAGCCACATTTTATTTCTCATTACCAAAGGGATGATTATACAAAGATCAACACTCTTCGCTCGTGAAGAAAAAACGATTGCCATTGTGGGTCTCGACCTGTCGGGACGGAGCAATCTCATTACTGTAATCGTTCCATCACTCTCATCGTTTACTTATCGCAGTCATCATTCTTTTCATCGCTGTAATCAATTATGAATATGGAAAGACGGATAGGGGTTTTTATATGTGAATGTGGTCCTAATATTAAAGATGCTATAGATATAAATGAGATAGAAAGGTTTATTAGGTCTCTTGATAATGTTGTCCTTACCAGAACCTTTAACCTCTTCTGTTCAGAAGATGGCAGAAAGATTATCAAAGAAGACATCAAGAAACATCATCTCACACATATAGTGATTGCAGGATGTTCTCCTAAAGAACATGAGATTACCTTCAGAAAAGTCCTTACTGAATCAGGCATAAATCCATTTCTCCTCCAGATTGCAAATATCAGGGAGCAGTGTGCATGGGTAATAAAAGATAAGACACTCGCAACTCAGAAGGCAAAGGCAATAATTAATTCAGCGATCAGGAGGGTCAGATTTCATGAACCATTGGAGATAAAGGAGATAAAATGTAATCCAGATGTCCTCGTAGTGGGTGCAGGGATAGCTGGTATAAGTTCAGCCCTGACCCTTTCACAGAAGAACCGTAAGGTCTATCTTGTTGAGAGACTCCCATATATTGGTGGCAAGTTAACAAAATATGAAAAGGTCTTTCCTGATATAGAATGCACTTCCTGTATGCTCGACCCTCTCCTTGACAGGGTCTTACATAATGAAAATATAGAACTGCTTACCTTGAGTGAAGTCCGAGAAGTTTTAGGATATTATGGAAATTTTTCTGTTAAGGTCAGAAGTAAAGCACGTTTCGTGGATGAAAAAACATGTATTGGTTGTGGTGCATGTTCTGAGGTCTGCCCTGTTAATGTCATAAATGAGCATAATGAAGGGCTTGATTTCAGAAAGGCTATCTACATCCCTTATGCAGGTGCACTCCCTCATATCGCTCTCATAGATGAAGGACATTGCCTACATCTTCAGGGTAAAGAATGCAGTGCATGTCAGGATGCCTGTCCTTTTGGTTCTATTAACTTTGAAGATACTGACCAGGATAGAGAGTTCAATGTTGGTTCGATAGTTATAGCTACTGGATTTGAAATGTTCAATCCTGAGAGAGTAATACAATATGGATATGGCAGGATTGAAGATGTATATACCAGCATTGAATTTGAAAGGCTTTTAAATTCAGATGGACCTACTGGAGGAAAGATTCTACTAAAGAAAGGGAAGCCTCCTCAAAGAATCGCAATCATCCATTGTGTAGGTTCAAGAAACAGAAAGTATCATGAATACTGTTCTGGTATATGTTGTATGTATTCTCTGAAATTCTCATACCAGATAAAAGAGCAATTACCTGACACTTCAATTACAGAATTCTACTCAGACCTCTGTCTTCCTAAAAAAGAATCCCAGAAATTCTTTAATAAAGTTGCCGAAAAAAAAGGAATCACTTTTATTCAGTTAAAGGATCTTGATTCAATAAAGGTGGTTAAGAAGAAAGGAAGGATATTTATTCAATATAAAGACAATAAAGGGATGAAGAGAGAATCTCCCTTTGATCTTGTAGTCTTATCCGTTGCTATTGAGCCGAATAAAGATGCTAAAGAAGTGGCAAAGATATTCGGCATCTCACAGGATGAGAATGGGTTCTTCATAGAAGAACAGAGGCATCTATCACCTGTCTCAACATCCACAGGAGGGATATTTGTTGCTGGTTGTGCAAGGTCTCCTATGGATATTCAGTCTGCAGTGGCAGATGGTCAGGCATCAGCTGGTAATATACTCTCAAGACTCATACCCGGCGAGAGGTTGGGACTTGAGCCTATGGTTGCAGAGGTGGATGAGGACCTGTGTTCAGGTTGTAAGACCTGTATCAGCCTCTGTCCATATAAGGCGATAACATATAAAACCCCTCTTATTTCCCCCCTTACTAAGGGGGGAGAAAGGGGGGTGGAGAGCCCTACTAAGGAAGGAAAAAAAAAGGTATTACCCCTTATCAAAATCAATGAACTTTTATGCAGGGGTTGTGGCCTCTGTGTTGCCTCATGCCCGAGTGGTGCAATAAAGGCAAGACACTTTACAGATGAACAGATTATGGAAGAGATAAGAGGGTTGTTGGAATGATATTAGAGCCTATAATCGTGGCATTCCTGTGTAACTGGTGCTCTTATGAGTGTGCAGATGCTGTTGGAAGGGCTCAGAAAGAATATCCACATAACCTCAGGATTATCCGTGTCATATGCAGTGGAAGGGTTGACCCGCAGTTTATTCTTGAGGCATTTAAAGATGGTGCAGAAGGGGTTTTGATTTCAGGATGTAAGATTGGAGAGTGTCATTATAAAGAGGGAAACTTAAATATACTCAAGAGGTATATTCTTTTACAAAAGGTTCTTCAGGAATTCGGGATTGAAAAAGAGAGGGTGAGGTTGGAGTGGATTTCAGCAGGTGAAGAGGATAGGTTTGTGAAGATTGTTTCAGAGATGGCAAAGAAGATTAAAGGGCTGAAAAATGAGTAAACCTAAGATTGCATTATACTGGTGTTCAAGTTGTGGTGGGTGTGAGGAGTCTGTCATTGATTTAGCAGAAGATATTCTTGAAGTCATTGAAAAGGTAGAGATCGTCTTCTGGCCTGTTGCGATGGATTTTAGATACAAAGATATTGAGATGATAGGTGATGGAGAGATTACAGCAACCCTGATAAATGGTGCCATCAGGACAGTTGAACAGGAAGAGATTGTGAGGTTATTGCGGAAAAAATCAAGGTTAATTATCGCACATGGAAGCTGTGCACATCTTGGAGGCGTTATTGGCTTAGCAAATTTTTATTCAAAAGATGATATTTTGAATAGGATATATAGAGAAGTCCCGAGTGTAAAAAATCCAGATAAGACATTCCCACTTTTTCAGAATTTTCATGAAAGTGTGAGAGCCCTGAATCAGGTTATAGATGTAGATTATTATATCCCTGGATGTCCACCTACACCTGAAATAATCAAGGAGGCTTTGTTCGCTGTCCTTCAGAATGGACTGCCCCCGAAGGGAGCTATATTTGGTGACAAGAAGGCATTATGTTATACATGTTCACGCATAGAGACAAAACCTGATGACCTGAGGATAAAAGAATTTAAAAGGGTATATGAAATTAATTTAGATTCAACAGAATGTTTTCTGAATCAGGGTATTATCTGCCTTGGTCCTGCAACAAGGGGAGGATGTGGTGAGAGGTGTATAAAGGCGAATATGCCATGTCGTGGATGCTTTGGACCAACAGATAATGTAAGAGACCAGGGCGCTAAATTGATTTCTGCCATTGCATCAATGATTTATTCTAATAATGAAAGAGGATTAAAAAAGGTAGTGGATTCAATCCCTGACCCTGCAGGATTGTTCTACAGGTATAGTTTAGCTTCATCAATACTGGAAGGAAAAGTAAAAGATAAGACATGAAAGACTGTCTCAGAATTTTTATAATCGACAGGATAATTGTATGGCAATCGTTAGTTCTTTAAAAAATAAAGGTATATTCGTTTACGCTTCAAAAGGTTTTACTTTAAGGTGTCGTATAAAAATTCTTCGTCAGCCTTTCATGTCTACTGTCTTTTGCAGAATGACGACAAAACTACAAGATGACTAAACTAATAAACATTGACCCTATTACGAGATTAGAGGGGCATGGGAGCATATCCATCTTCCTTGATGAAAAAGGCAATGTGGAAAGAACATGTCTTCACGTCCCTGAATTAAGGGGATTTGAGAAGTTTTGTGAAGGAAGGGCAGTGGAGGAGATGCCTACACTCACACAGAAGATATGCGGTGTATGTCCGACCGCTCATCACATTGCATCGGCTAAGGCACTTGACCATCTCTTTAAAGTAGAACCGCCAGTGACAGCAAAGATAATGAGAGAGCTCATGCACAATGCATTTATTTTTGAGGACCATCTTCTCCACTTCTACTTTCTTGGTGGTGTAGATTTTTTAGTGGGACTGGATGCCCCTAAGGAGAAGAGAAATGTATTTGGTGTGGCTGAAAGATTAGGTATAGAGGTTGTTAAAAAGGTTATTGATATAAGAAAAAGGGTAAGAGAGCTGAATGGCTTGATAAGCGGAAGCCCTCTTTATCCTGTATGCTGTCTTCCCGGTGGGGTTTCAAAACCATTAACAGAGCATGAGAGGTCTTATATAAAATCTATTGCAAGAGATGCACTTGAATTTGCGAGATTTACATTGGGTCTATTTGATGAAGTATTTCTCAAGAACAAAGAATACCTTGAACTTCTTACAGGTGATATATATTTCCACAGGACATATTATATGGGGCTTGTGGATAAGGAAAACAGGTTAAATTTTTATGATGGAAAGGTCAGGGTTATTGACCCAGAAGGTAAAGAAGTTGTAAAATTCTCTCCAAAGGATTACCTCAAACATATTGAGGAAAGGGTTGAACCCTGGACATATATGAAGACCCTGTATTTAAAAGGGGTGGGATGGAAAGGATATGTTGATGGGATAAAAAGTGGAGTATACAGAGTTGGTCCCCTTGCCCGCCTGAACGTATCTGAAGGAATGGCAACCCCTCTTGCACAGGCTGAATATGAAAAGATGTTCAACTTTTTAGGTGGCAAGCCTGTTCATAACACCCTCGCTTACCACTGGGCAAGATTGATTGAAGTACTATATTCAGCAGAGAGGATGAATGAGCTTTCTAATGCACCCGAACTAACAAGTCCTTCTGTGAGGAATGTCCCAATAAATACGCCGAAAGAAGGCATTGGTGTATGTGAGGCTCCGAGGGGGACATTATTTCATCACTACAAGACCGATGAAGATGGGATAGTGAAGAAGGTGAATCTCCTTGTTGCCACACAGAATAATTCTGCTGGCATCAGCATGTCAATTGATAAGGCTGCCAGAGCTTTTATAAAGGATAGAAATTCTTCTGAGAGTTTACTCAATATGGTAGAGATTGCATTCCGTGCGTATGACCCATGCCTTGCCTGCGCCACGCATATTATTCATAATATTCCCCGAAATTGTGTTTGAAATTACAATATTGCAGAATTTATTTAAATAAAATTACTGAGACTGTGGTAATGTCAAAAGTTTCATGAAAAAAGAAATAAAATATGAAAACACAAGAGTAGATAGGACTAATCTATGTTTTCAAAAAAAAGGATTTCATTTTCTATTGTCATTGTCCGACTTGATCGGACAATCCAGAAAAAGAGACTGGATTCCCCGATTTAATCGGGGAATGACGTAATGATTTATACCTTTTTTGTCATTCTCTGGCTTGTCCAGAGAATCCAGATGGTTATTTCTGGATTCCCCGATTTAATCGGGGAATGACGTAATGATTTATACCTTTTTTGTCA
>JBNAVX010000073.1:0-12932 GCA_049700155.1 Thermodesulfovibrionales bacterium | reverse complement strand
GGGCATTCTGGCAGTTTTCGTAAATGGCAGATACAGTATTCTCGCTCATTCTCGGATCGATTAAAATCAAGCCTCCGAGGTAAATTCTTTCGTCGAAAGAATTTAAACCCGCTCAAATACCACATATGCCAAAGATTTTATGAATAATATGGGCTAAAAGTTACCTTATCCTCTTTTCCCCTCTAAAAAGAGGGGTGTAGGGGTGTGTAAAAAAAGATATAAAGGTTTTCCTAAAAACTTATTCTGGACAGACATGTTTGGACAAGAAAGATTACTCATAAATTTGTGAATTAAGTGAGTTAGGAGAAAGATAAGGATGAACAAAGGATAAGGTAAGTTATGGTCTTCCAAGGAGCGGAAATGGTTTATGAGAATCAATAATCTTTTCATAAAGTCTGAGATAATCATCCACCATACGCTCAGCAGTAAAATGCCTTTCTACATGTTCTCTGCATCTGATAGGCGATATTTCATGAATATGTCTTACTTTTTCTACCATTGTATCTACCATATTCTCTACAGGCACAATGAACCCTGTAACGCCATCAATAACAATTTCTGGCACAGATGCCCTTTCTGGCGCAATCACAGGTGTACCACAAGCCATCGCCTCAATCATCACAAGACCAAAAGGTTCTCTCCACTGAATTGGAAATAACAATGCCTTTGCTCTACTCAGCCAGTCAACTTTGATATTAAATTCAACCTCTCCAACAAAAATTATATCTTTTCCATCAATTAATGGTTTAATCTTTTCCTCATGATACGCCCTATCAGAGGGGTCAACTTTTGCAAGAACCATTAATTTATTACCGGATTTTTTTGCTATCTTGATTGCCTCTAAAATCCCTTTCTCAGGAGAAGACCTGCCGAGAAATATCAAGAAATCTTCTTTTTTTTCAGAGAAAGGATATCTTTCTATTTCTATGCCATTATAAACAGTTCCTATATAATTCGCTTCTGGCAATGGTCCTCTCTGGTCATTACTTATGGATATATGGTAGCACCTTCTTACCCTTTCACAGCGTTCATACAATCTTTTTAATTCTAAGAGATCAAGTCTTCCATGGAGTGTGAATACAAATGGTTTTTCTGAAAGTTCAACAATCCATGGATATGGAAAGACATCAGGTCCAAAATGGCAGTGTATAATATCAAATTCATCTGCCATTGAAAGGACTCTTGCTGCCTGAAGAAACTCTGCTTTCCATATCTCTGCCTGAGGTTTACCCCTCATAGGTTTGTCTACTACTGAAACTAATCTACATGGCATCTTCGAATCACCAGTTGCGAATAACGTGCACTCATGCCCCCTTGTAACAAGACCTTCTATTATATTCGCAACTACTAATTCCACCCCGCCATATTTAGGCGGAGGGACTGATTCAATGACTGGCGCAACCTGTGCGATCTTTAACTTCTTCATAGAGTCTTTCATAATCATCCACCATTCTTTTCACTGAAAACTTATTTTCAGCTGTTTCTCTACAGAAAGCACGAGATATATTCTTAATCTTTTTTATAGAATTAATCATTTCATCAGTATTTTCAACGACAAAGCCTGTTTTCCCATCTTCAATTATCTCAGGTATAGAACCTCTTCTAAAACCTATTACAGGAGTTCCACATGCCATTGCCTCTACCATCACAAGCCCAAAAGCCTCTTCCCATCTCACTGGCATGAGCAAAGAAATAGCACCTGAAAGGAGCTGAGCTTTTTCATCAAAATTGAGTTCACCTCTTATAATCACCTGTTCTCCGTCTTCTCTGTCTTCTATATGTCTCTTTATATACTCATCAAACTCAGCCCTCCTCTCACCAGCAAGTACTATAGGGATCCCTGACTTCTTTGCTACCTCTATTGCTATATCAGGACCTTTAAATGGTGAAAACGTCCCGATAAATAGCAAATATCCTTTATCTTTATCACTAAAAGGAAAATCTTCCACTTTTATGCCATGATACACAGTTCTTATATAATTCAGATAGGGTGCGAGGCTTCTCTGAGCATTACTTATTGAAACGAAATACCTGTCTTTGAACGCCTCTGAGAGTATACGTGGTTCAGGAGGAAGACTGCTATGGAGAGTTGTAATCATCGGAGTCTTTATAAAAGGGGTGAAAGCCAGTGGAACAAACCCATTATGATTGTGAACTATAGAGAATTCTTCTGACATAGTTGCAACCCTCTCAGCCTGAAGTATATCGTATGAGAGTTCTTTCCAGTCAAAACCACCGAGTAAGCTATGAAGATTCTTTTCTGTTATCGGAACGAGTCTGGCATCAGTCTTTGAATCTCCTGATGCAAAGAGGGTAACATCATGCCCCCTCCGGACAAGTTCTTCAGTTATATTACTTACAATTAATTCTGTCCCACCATAACCATCAGGCGGAACAGGTTTCCATAAAGGTGCTATAATCCCTATCTTCATTCTTGCCCCCAATAGAGCTATTTTTGTGCTTATCACCCTCTGCTACAAATTTATTAAACCATCTGAATGTCAGCAAAGATGGCATATATATAAGACTATTTATCATCAGTAAAATTGATGATAAATATAAGCCTCTTAAAAACCCTGAAAATGCAAATATCCAGCAGATTATGATTATTGTAATCTCCACCTTTATCTCTTTAAGGAAACTAATAAATGTAAAAGATCCTTTTGTTTTTGGTGTCCTCCAGAAACCTCCTTTAGGCTTTATCAGACATAAAAGCCAGGCGGTAGACATTGGCAGTGTAATAGAAAGAAAAGAGAGTAATGCCAGCATACCTTCTCTAATTGATATCTTCTCGATCCTTGGAAGGACAATAATAAAGCCGATTACACGGCTTAAAAGGAAACTAAAATAAGGAGCTATCATTGAAAAAGCAATCGCAAAACCCTTTCCCTTCTCGATAAATATTGAAAAACATAGCAATAAATAAGGAATTAAAAGATTATTAAACCATATTGTATTTGATCCAAGATAACATACCTTTTGTAAGAATGTGAGATTTCCAAAAAGGACTTCTTTAAGATTTTTTCTGATGGTCTGCATATTCCCAAATGCCCAGCGGAATCTCTGCTTTTTATAAGCGATAAAGCTGAACGGCATAAGTCCTTTTCCAAAGGATTTATCAATATATATACTTTTCCATCCACGGTTATGAATCCTGATACCTAACTCGCTGTCTTCTGTTATGATCTCTTCATCCCATCCCCCTACCTCTTCAAGAGATTTTTTTCTTATTAACCCCATCGTCCCCATAAAAGAAGCAGCATTATGTTCATTACAGGAATTCATTATGATAGAGAAGAAATATCTATAAGCCCAATAAGCTCCATTCATAGAATCAGGAAATTCTCTGTAGTCCTGTGGAGTCTGGACTATTGCAACCATAGGGTCTTTAAAATAAGGCACAGTCGCTTTTAGAAAATCAGGACTTACTATATAGTCAGAATCAACAATACCTATTATCTCTGCATCTTTACTTGTTGCCTTAAGTGCGAAATTCAATGTGCCTGCCTTGTAACCCGGATATTCTGGTAGATGAAAAAATCTGAACCTTTTTCCAAGACTCTTACATATCTCCTCTATAGGTCTCCAGAGGGATTCTTCCTTGGTATTATTGACAATCACACATACCTCATAATCAGGATAATCAAGATTTGATAAGGATGACAGGGTCTTTCTTACTATCTCTACAGGTTCTTTATATATAGGGACATGAATGGATACCTTTGGATGATATAAGTCCTTTTCTATACTAGGTCCCCTTTTTCTTATAAAACTCTTCCTACCACCAACATCAAGAATATGAAACATCTCAAGGCTGAAAAACAGCATACTTATAATGTTAATAAAAATTGATATGGGATATATAGTTAAAATATAGAATGAGAAACTTAAGAGGCTAAAACTCATAAGTAAGATGGCATTATCCTGCCATTCAGGCAAAAGACTTTTTATTATTAGATATAAAAGGACTAAAAGAAAGATAACAAAAATCCCTGGTATCTCATAACCTGTAATAAGATGGCCTAAAAGATAAACAAAAAAACCTGTAACCCAGAAGGGTATGTCTTTTTTAGATAATACAAATATCAAACTCGTTATACTTAAACCAATTATGGAATACGTTAATCCAACTGCAACTAACGACTCCATAGCGGTTTTAACTAAACAGTTTTTTAGATATTTTTAGATAAATGAATTATTTAAGTAGGAGATTGAGATATTTATAAATTATATATCATAATTTGGAAAATTTTGTCAAATTTTTAGTATTCTAAGGGTGGGTTGACTATAAAGGTATCAGTATTAATAACCCCTTTAATCTTCACTCTTCTCCCCTCCACTTCTATTCTGCCCTCAGAAAACAACCTTATAGCCTCAGGATATATCTTATGTTCATATTTTAGTATCCTCTCAGATAGGCTCTCTTCTGTATCATCCTGAAAAACAGGGACTGCAGCTTGTATGATTATTGGTCCTGTATCCATACCTTCATCAACAAAATGGACAGTACAACCAGATACCTTTACACCATATTCAAGCGCCTGCTTCTGACCATGTAATCCCGGGAAGGATGGAAGGAGTGCTGGATGGATATTCATTATCCTGTTAGGAAATGCCTCTATCAAAGGCTTCCCCACAATCCTCATAAATCCTGCTAATACTATTAACTCAACATCTCTCCTTTTTAATTCATCTGTTATCTTTCTATAAAAATCATCTCTTGAATCAAATGCACCTGGGGTAATAACAAGATAATCTATACCGTGTTTCTTTGCCCTTTCTATAGCATAGGCAGAAGGATTATCTGTTATTAGCAAAACAATCCTTGCCTTCAATCTATGAGACTCTATCTCGTCTATGATTGATTGAAAATTTGAACCCCTGCCAGACGCAAGAACACCGATCTTTAAAACTGACATGATGGTTTAAACTTTTCCTAACCCTCGTTACTCCTACAACTTTATCTCAATAAATGCCTTCTCTCTCAAACTCTTAATCCAGCTCTTATAGTTTTCTACAAATTTTATATCAGCAAGTTTCCTCTTAACATCCTCTTTTAAGTCATCTATATTCTTGGGAGAAATTTTTTCTTCAAGTTTTATTATATGGAGCCCTTTTTCTGTCCAGAAAGGCATACTATAATCCCCTTCTTTCATCTTAGAAAGGGCATCTGCAAATTCATCTGCCAGATGACTCTTTTCAATAAGACCAATATCACCTCCAAATTTTCCTGATGGGTCTTCTGAATAAATGCGTGCAAGTTCAGAGAAATTCTCACCTGCTTTCAATCTCTGGATCACAACCTGTGCTTTTTCTTCCACAGACTTTATTTCAAAATCAGTATCAGGTCTTTTAAAAAATATCTGCCTCAGTCTAAATTTCTCTCCTCCACTAAAAAGACCCTTATTCTCATCAATATATTTTTTGACCTCAGCATCTGAGACAACGATTTTATTTCTAATCTGATATTGAACGACCTTATTAATCAATATCTGCTCAGCAAGCCTCTTCCTGTATTCTTCTATAGTAAATCCCTCTTTTTTAACAGAAGTGATAAAATCTTCATCTGTCATAGAGTATTTCTTTTTAATGTTCTCTATGGTCTCATCTACCTCTTCACCTGAAATACCTATCCCAAGATTTCTTGCTTCCTGGAGTTGAAGTCTCATGTCAATGAGCGTCTCAAGAAAAAGAGGTTCATTTTCTTTAAAGATCTTTGTTTTTTCTTCATTACTAAGGTTCTTGACCTGTTCAGTTGCCTCAAATTCCATTATCTTATAAAGTTCACTCCATGTAATAACCTCTTTATTCACCACTGCAACAACTTTGTCAAGAAGAACAGGTGATTCTGAAGTAAATTCTTCCGGGCAGACTGTTCCAGGGAAAAAGAGATTAAATATGAGAAAAATAAGTAAAAAAAATGAACTGAACATTCCTATTTTATCCCTTGTAGTGCCTTCATTATCTCAGCAGAACCAACATAACTCTTTTTTTCTATATTTGAAATGATACATGTAGGTGTTGCATTAATCTTATCCTCTCTAATATAACTATTCAAAAAGGTCAATGTAGGGGATACATTAAAAGGTCTGAATTTAATATTTCTCTTAATTAAAAAGTCCTCAATCATCTCCTTCTTTGTAATACTGTTCTTTGCTGCCTCAAAAAGGACACTCCTTGCTTTAAGGGCATAATCAAATTCATTTTTCTCATTCAGAATATACAGAAAATATCGTGCATAAAGAGAAGAATATGTATGGATGGGCGTATCAACAAATGTAATGTTTATCTTCCCATTTTTTACTAAATCAACAATTAAAGGCTCTAATTGAGGTTCCAGTTTACTGCATGGACCGCAAAAATAATCTGTATATAATCTGACCGTTGTTTTTCCATTACCGAAAGAAGGAATAATAATCTCCTCTGCATAAAGGGGTAAGATATCACTTTTTAAAAATATTGAAAAGAATATAAAACCAACTATGAGTGAAGCACCTATAAAAAATTTTTTAGACATATCAAAGTTTAACAAAAAAAGAGTCAGGATTACACCACCAAAAATTATACAGTAGTAACAGATTATCTCGTTCTTTATCTGGAAGCCTATAAGATATATCTCTGCACCTAAGCCAAAAGAAAGTAAAATCAGTAAAATGGTGTTCTTCCTCATAATATTAGAGACAAGTAAAAGACCGATGTAAAATAAACCAAAATATTTCAGATCTATGGAAAAGATACTGCCTCTAAGATACGAGCAACCTTCTCCACATAAACTATAAAGGAAGATGATGCCTATACCTGAAAACAGTAGAATGAGATTAATCCAGTATTTTTTAGAACTCATATTTTAGTATAACTGTCTAATATTAATTTTTCATAAGTGGGTTAAGTGAAAATAGATAATCCATTAAAGTAAAAATAAAGACTGTAATACTTATATAACCATTCATATTGAAAAATGCTATATCAAGCCTGCTCAGATCATTCTCTTTTACTAAAGAATGTTCATATATAAAGAGTCCTCCAATGACCATCATTCCTATCCAGTAAAAGATTCCCAGTTTAAATAATATACCATTGGTTATCAGCATTATGAATGTGATCAGGTGAAATATCCTTGCTATTAATAAAGCATTTTTTATGCCAAATCTCTGGGGGATGGAATACAGTCCATAAGACCTGTCAAATTCTATATCCTGAAGTGCATAAAGGGTATCAAAACCTGCAAGCCAGAAGATGACAGCTACACCAAGGGGGATTATCTCTAAATCAAAACTACCTTTTACAGCTATCCATGCCCCAATCGGGGCAGCAGATAATGATAATCCAAGAACAAAATGGGTAGCCCATGTAAACCTTTTTGTATAGGAATAAACAAAAAGTATAATGAGTGCAATGGGTGAAAGTTTAAGACAGAGTGGGTTCAACATATATGCAGCAAATATAAAAACTGCAAAGGATACTATAGTAAAAAAGATAGCCTCAGGTAATTTTATCAGCCCTTTAGGAATCTCCCTGTTTTTAGTTCTGGGATTTTCTCTGTCTATCTTTCTATCAATAATTCTGTTAAGTCCCATAGCTCCGGATCTTGCCCCAACCATGGCAATCGTAATCCATATAATTTCTCTGAAGGAAGGGATACCATTAGCTGCAATGACTGCACCAGTAAATGCAAAAGGCAGGGCAAAGATAGAATGGGGAAATTTTATCATCCTTAGGTAAAGAACAATCTTTTCAGTAATAGAGCTCATCTTTTGTTTAAAACTAATTCACTGAAATCAAGAATGGTCTTAAAATCTGAAGAATGCAGGGGTTTAATCCTTGAATTTGCTCTTGCCTTGTAGATCAGATATTTAATACCATATCTCTTGGCTGTATCTAATATCTGAATTGTATCGTCTATAAGCATCGTCTTTTCTTTTTGAAATCCGATCCTCTTCTCTACTTTTTGCCAGAACTCAATCCTTTCTTTTGGAAACCCTATCTCAAAAGATGTTATTGCACCTGTCAGATATCTACCGAGGTCGGTCTTCTTCAATTTCATGTCAAGAACTTTATAGTGAGCATTTGTGACAATAAAGGTCTTAATTTTATGAGCCCTCAAAATCTTGAGGAAATCCTCAACATGGGGATGGACTTCTATAAGGTGTCTTATCTGCTCTTTCAATGCTAAAATATCGAGGTCAAGCTCTTTTGACCAGAAATCAATATCTGTCCAGTTTAGCGTCCCTTCATGTGCCTTATATTTTTTAAAGAGCTCTTCTCTTGCCTTTCCAAAGGTAATATTATGTTTCTCAGCATATTTTTCAGGGACTAAATGTTCCCAGAAATAATCATCGAAATATCTATCAAGGAGTGTCCCATCCATATCGAGTAAGACATATTCTATATTTTTAAAAGAGATTAAAGACATGAGATATCACAATGTAAGGAACCTACAGTTTTCCCTTTGTGCTCGGGACACCTTTCATCCTTGTATCAATTGAGACTGCATCTTTTAAAGCCCTTCCAAGTGCCTTGAAAATTGCTTCAATAATATGGTGCGTATTTCTACCATAAGGAGACTCTATGTGGAGTGTTATCCCACTACTACTCACAAATGCCTGAAGGAAATCCTCTATAAGGTCGGGGTCAAAATTCCTGATTTTGCTCTTCTTTGGAAATGCAACTCTATAAATAAGATAAGGTCTTCCGCTTATATCAAGGCTCACCGAGGCAAGTGCCTCGTCCATAGGAACTGTTGCCTGTCCAAAACGTGAGATGCCCTTCATATCTCCAAGTGCCTGTTTTATTGCCTTTCCAAGCACTATACCAACATCCTCTACTGTATGGTGGAAATCCACCTCTATATCCCCTTTAGCCTTAAGCTTCATATCAAAAATACCATGTTTGCACATAAGTGATAGCATGTGGTCGAGAAAAGGAATTGAGGTATCTATAGTATATTGACCTTTACCATCAAGGTTAATGGTGAGATTGATGTCTGTCTCCTTAGTCTTTCTTTCAATTTTTGCCGTTCTCACCTATTTATCTCCTGATTTTTCATTAATAGATTCTCTCTTCAATCGGTCTCTTTTGTGGTAATATTCAATCTTCATTGTTTTTCTATAACCTCTCTCAATGCATTAATAAAAACTCTATTCTCCTCTGGGGTCCCAACAGTAACTCTTAGACAGCTATTTACTACACCCTTCATATTTCTCACAAGCACACCCTTCTTAAGAAGCATTTTATATATTTTATCAGAGTCCTTTATCCTGAATAAGATAAAGTTAGCTTCTGATGGATAGGGATTTATGCCATCTATCCTAAAAAGCTCGTCAAATAATCTTTCTCTTTCAGAAATAATTAAATTAATATGTCCCTTCAATGTCTTCCTGTTTTTCAATGCTTCTACAGCAATCTTCTGAGAGAGGGAATTTACATTAAAAGGTAATCTGACCTTGTTCACCTCTTTTATCATTTCTTCATCTGCTATCAGAAACCCTGTCCTTAAGCCTGCAAGTCCGATCTTACTAAGGGTTCTCATTATCACAAGGTTTTTATAGTCTTTCAGAAATGGTATAAACCCCTTCTTACTTGAAAAAGGTTGGTATGCCTCGTCAACAACAACAAGTGATGTGTGATGAGTGATGCGTGATGCGCTTATTTCAATTACTTTTAATATCCTTTCAGAGGAAAAACAGTTTCCTGTTGGATTATTAGGAGAGCTAAGAAATATCAACTTTGGTCTATATCTCTTTATTGCCTTAATAATCCTGTCAATATCAAGGTCAAATTCTTTATCAAGTGGGACCTCAACAACCTTTTCTCCTATAGCCTTTGCGATGATCCCGTACATAGAAAAGGTAGGCACTGGAAAAAGAACCGGACCACCGAAAGCAGTAATGAGATAATAGATAAGCTCATCTGAGCCATTTCCTTGAAGGATGTTTTTTGACTTTACCCCGAAATATTTTGAGACGACATTTTTCAGAACTTTTGCCTCTGGATCAGGATAGCGATTTAACACCTTATATATTTCATTAATATCAGATGAACGCTGAAAGCTGAAAGCTGAATAAGGGCTTTCATTTGCATCAAGCTTGATCTTACAAGGAATCTCTTTTGCCTCATATGCCTTCAAAGAACGAATATTTGGTCTTACTAACTTTTTGATATCCATTGCGATGAATTATAACACAACCTTATTTTCTACATTTCTGTCCATTACTGTCCATAATAATCTAAATACATAAAACAAACCTAACACACCCCTTAATCCCCTCCATTCTCATTTCCCCTCTAAAAGTTATCGTAAAGTCAAAAGTTTTTAAGTGAATTCTTTAAATATCCTTTATATTCAAGGGATTGGTAACCTGCCTCCCTTTCAGTAAGGTCGAATTCTCAATACTTACTTATTTTTCCGTCATTCCCCGATTTAATCGGGGAATCCAGTCCCTTTTTTCTGGATTGTCCGAACAAGTCGGACAATGACAATAGAAAATGAAATCCTTTTTTTTTGAAAACATAGATTAGTTTTATCTACTCATTGTGTTTTCATATTTTATTTCTTTTTTTATGAAACATTTGACATTACCCCCCTCTGAAAGTTATTTACATTTTCTTTCTCCTCTAAAAAGCACTCACATTTTCTTTTCCCATCTAAAAAGCACTTACATTATCCTTCCCCTCTAAAAAGAGGGGTGTAGGGGTGTGTAAAAAAAGATATATAGTTTTTTCTAAAAAACTTATTTTGGAAATATATGATTTCTGTTAAACTCTTATGATACAACATACATGTTCAAAACAACATATGGAACCTTTAATTTTATTGGTTTCAAAATAAAAATAATAAGATGCAGATGGATGAAGAATGGGTTACAGTTCTCATCACATATGACTCTCTTGAGGCAGAGATGATAAAAGACCTGCTTGAAAGCGGGGGAATAAGTGTTGCTTTAAGGTCATCAAAAGTAACCCCCTACCCTCTCAGTATAGGTAAAATGGGTGAGATAAAGGTTATGGTAAGAAAAGAAGACAAAGAGATTGCAGAAAAAGTCATAGAAGGAGTGGAAGAAGTTTAGAGTATATGTTTTTTGAAATCAGAGGAAAATTGGCTACCATTCCACAACCTGCAGACCCTGAAAAAAGGATTATTGTTGCTGGAGATATTCACGGAGATTTAAATAGCTTTAATGCTATTAGAAGATTATTCATTCCTGATAAAGATATTTTGATCTTTTTAGGTGACTATGCAGATAGAGGTACTAACAGTGTTGAGGTTATTGAAGGTGTCCAGGAATTAATGAAAAGTTACCCTGAAAATATAATACCTCTCAAGGGGAATCATGAAGAATTTACATTAGAAGGAAGACCAACATTCAGTCCCTGCACCCTGATAAGAGAGGTAGAAATTAAAAGAGGAGATTGGAAATCATATTTTGAGGAATTAAGTAAAAATTTTCTTGAGAGACTTTACTTATCAGCTATAGTCCCTAAATATACACTCTTTGTCCATGGAGGCATCTCAAGTTTCATCAATAGCCAGGATGACCTGATTAATCCTAATGATTTAGTAAAGGAGAGTATTCTGTGGAGTGACCCATATGAATCTAAAGGTGAATATCTAAACCCACGTGGTGCAGGTGCATTGTTTGGGACTGATATAAGCGATATGGTTACAAAAAGATTAAATATCAAGTTCATAATAAGAAGTCATGAACCAAGAAAAGCACAGAGTGGTCCTGTTATAGAACATAATGGTAGAGTTGTAACTGTGAGTTCCACGAATGTGTATGGAGGAAAACCGTTTGTCTTAATCTTACCCTTTAAAGATTTCCCTGATAATGGAAATGATATTAAAAAGTATGTGCATTTTCTTTGAGTTATTAAACTGATTCTCCAGTAACTTTTTAATTTAAGTGTATGAACATAACAGCGAAGAATATCCTCTTGACAGGACTTCCTGGTGTTGGCAAGACGACTATCATCAGGAGATTATCTGAAGAACTGAAGAATCTCCAATTAGTTGGTTTTTACACACAGGAGATAAGAGAAGAAGATCGTTATTGCAACTATTGCATTTAAAGGCAGTGGACTTATTGCAGAGATAAAGAGACGAAATGATATAAGATTATTTGAGGTAACTGAAAAGAACAGAGACTCTTTATTTTCAGAAATATTGTCTTTTCTGAAACAAAATTATGCTTGAGATCAATGGTAGCTTTGGTGAAGGAGGAGGACAGGTTCTAAGAACCTCTCTGAGTCTTTCATGTCTTCTGAAGAAACCTTTCAAGATATTCAATATAAGGATAAAACGCAAAAAACCAGGACTGATGCCCCAGCATCTCATGGGAATAAGGGCATTAAAACTCATATCAAATGCTGAAGTCAAAGGTGATTCAGCAGGCTCTTTAGAACTCGTCTTTGAGCCTAAAGAGGTAAAAGCAGGTGAATATGTATTTGATATAGGTACAGCAGGCTCGGTCTCTCTCCTCCTCCAGGCACTCCTTCCACCACTCATATTTGCAAAAGATAAGTCTTCACTATCTTTAAAAGGTGGAACACATGTCCCATTCAGCCCTACTTTCAACTACATAAATGAGGTCTTTATTCCTGCAATCAAGATGCTTGGGATCGAGATTGAAGCAAATATAGAAAATTACGGATTTTATCCAAAAGGTGGAGGAAAAGTAAAAGCAGAAATTATGCCAGCTGACAGGATTACTAGTATGAATTTCTTAGAGAGAGGAGAAATTAAGAGGATAAAAGGCATTTCAGCGGTTGCGAATCTACCTTTAAGCATTGCTGAAAGGCAGAAAGACTCAGCATTGAAAATTCTTGCATCACAGGGACTAAATGCAGAAATAGAAACCCTTCCTGTTCCAGCACTTAGCAATGGAACTTTCTTATTTCTAAAGGCTGAAACAGAAAAATTTTTTGCTGGTTTT
>JBNAVX010000072.1:0-13027 GCA_049700155.1 Thermodesulfovibrionales bacterium | reverse complement strand
GGCAGTTTTCGTAAATGTCAGATGCAGTATTCTCGCTCATTCTCGGCTCGATTAAGATCGAGCCTCCGAGGTAAATTCTTTCTTCGAAAGAATTTAAATCCGCTCAAACACTGCATCTGCCAAAAATTTTATGAATAATATGGGTTAGGTAATAACTTAAAAGGCATAGACAAACTTAAACCAGAAGTTATCACCTTCCGGTCTATTTTCAACTTCAAATTCTCTGTGGTATTTAAGAATAAAACTCATATTTTTATAGTCATATTTTAGCTGTGGACCAACTGCAATAGCCTGTCCTTTGAAACCATCTGGAAATCCAAGAGGTTTTGGAAACTCTACTACTTTTCCATTTATTTTATCATCGGTAATCTGTTTATAATAATAGCCTCCTATACCTATTCTCCAATTGCTAATTTTATAGCCAACTGTATAGTCAAAATGGAACTCTTGTCCTGATCTGTAATCAGTGTCTGGATTATTCGTGTTTATGTCATACATAAATTTACTTGATACCTCTAAACCAAAATCACTCTGGTAAGTAAATGCAACAATAGGCTCAAATGTCCAGTAGTTTCTGCTTGTATTAGCAAGATCCTCTTTATCATATCTCCCTGTAGGTATATAGATATCAACGCCTGTAGCAAAATGCCAGTTTTTAGAATGCCATGAAAGAATAAAAGGGTCTACAATAATATCACCGATTCCTGTCTGGGTGTCACTAATAATACCACCTGGTGTGCCAACAGAAACTTCCTGATATACTATGGGAATGAACATATGCATGCCCCAATAACCACCAAATATCTTGTGTTTGGTGATATGAATGAAACGAAATACATTCACTACTGCATCTAAATCAAAATCTTCATCAACATTTTCTCCACTTCCATTGTTGAATTCATCAGCATGGTAATAAAGAAAATAATCAATAAAATAAGTACCAGGTGGTGGAACTGCTCCGCACCAGAAATCTTCTGCACCATTAGGATAAGCACCTCCGCCTCCTTCAGTGGCAAGAACCTTACCAGTACTCATGACAAGAAAAATTAATACAGCAGAGAATAATATGGATGTGACAAAAATATACTTCTGGTATTTCTTAAATGCCTTTCTCATATTTCCCCCTTTGATATTTTAAGGTTCCCTTGACCTTACAAATTTCAGGAATTAATATTACGAAAAAATTTATTAATTTACAAGAAAAAAATTATTGTGTGTTACGGAAATATCATTTGTGTACTATTCATACCTTTAAATTTATTTAATCATCCTTTCAAATAACTGGTATAATATATTTCTCGAATATGGAGAAGGCGAGGGCTCATTTATTTATTGAAGGAAGGGTGCAGGGTGTCTTTTACAGGGCATTCACAAGGGATATTGCACATTCACTCGGTTTGAATGGATGGGTGAGAAACCTGCGTGACGGAAGGGTAGAAGCAATATTTGAAGGAGAGAAAGGACTTATTGAGAAAGCTATTAAGGAATGTTACACAGGTCCACCGGGTGCAAGGGTTACCAATATTGAGGTAAATTGGGAAGAATTTATAGGAGATATGAAAGGATTTTCTATAAGATATTAGGTGTTAAAAGAACTAAGGATTAAGAATCTTGCCATCATTGATGACCTTACAATAAGGTTTGAAAAAGGATTTAATGTGCTTACAGGTGAGACTGGCGCTGGAAAGTCAATAATCGTTGATGCACTAAGCATCGCCCTTGGTAACAGGGCACAATCAGAGCTGGTCAGGTCAGGTGAAAGGGAAGCAGATGTTCAGGCGTATTTTGAGGTGGATAAAGATAATATTTCAGACCTTGGTATTGATACATCTGGTGAACTCATTCTGAGAAGGACAGTTGCTAATACAGGAAAAAGCAGAGCATATATTAATGATACGATGGTGAGTCTGCAGGGGCTGTTAAATGTTGGAGTAAGCATTGTTGACATCCATGGACAGCATGAACATCAAAGCCTTCTCTCAATTGACAAACAGAAACTCCTTTTGGATTCGTTCGGTAAACTCCATGATGAACGAGAGAAGGTTGAAACCCTTTTTAAAGAAGTTCAGGGGTTAAATAGGGAAAGGAATGAATTAAGGCAGAAGATAAAAGAAAAGTCTCAAAGACTTGACCTTCTTAGATTTCAGATACAGGAAATAGATAGTGCTTCTTTGAAACCCGGTGAAAAAGAATCATTAATAGAAGAAAAAACAGTCTTATCAAATCTGAATAGATTAAAGGAATTAACAGAACAGGCCTATTCAATGATTTATAGTTCAGAGGGTTCTTGCACAGAAAAACTTTCTTCAGTAATAAAAAAAGTTAAAGAAATGTGCTCAATTGATCCATCAACTTCTGATGTGCTGAACCTACTTGAGTCTGCGATTCCTTTTATTGAAGATGCAGCTATCTCTCTGAGGGGACTGAAAGAGAAATATGATATTGAACCTGACAGACTTTCAGAAATAGAAGAGAGGCTTGAGCTCATTAAAAGATTAGAAAAGAAGTATGGTGAGGGTATCGAGTCAGTTCTTAAGTATAGAGATGAGGCTGAAAAAGAACTTAAGTCTCTTGAATATACAGATGAAAGACTTAATTATTTAGATGCTGAGATCAAGGTGAAAGAGGAGTTGCTTATAAAATCTGCCAATGAGTTGTCTGAAAAGAGAAAGATGGTTGCTAAAGAGATAGAAGAGCTTGTCATGAAAGAGTTATATGAACTATCCTTTAGAAATGCAGAATTCAGGATTGATATAAAAGAGGTCCCTATCACATCTACAGGTATTGACAGGATTGAGTTTCTGTTCTCTGCAAACATAGGTGAACCCCCGAAACCACTTTCAAAGGTTGCATCAGGAGGTGAACTATCAAGAATTATGCTTGCACTGAAGAGCATATTAGCAGATGTTGATAATATTCCTGTTCTTATTTTTGACGAGGTTGATGCAGGGATAGGAGGTAAGACAGCGGAAAGGGTTGGGAAAAAACTCAAAGCAATATCTAAAAGACATCAGGTTCTTTGCACAACGCATCTTGCCCAGATTGCTTCTCTGGGAGATTTACATCTGAAGATAGAAAAGGTAGACATAGACGGAAGGGTATCTGTGGAAGTTAAAGAACTTTCAGGGAATGATAGAGTGAACGAGATAGCACGAATGCTAAGTGGCAGGATAACAGAGGTCTCTCTGAAACATGCAAAAGAATTGCTGGGTAGTGCTGTATGAAGGGCTTGATTATAATAGACAGGGAATTATGTAAGGGCTGTTTATACTGTGTGGAAGCATGTCCACTCGGAGTGATTAATGTTGAAGAGTCTTTTAATGAAAAAGGATATTTCCCTGCTTATCCCCAGAATCCTGAAAAATGTACTGGCTGTGCAATATGTGCACAGATGTGTCCTGAAATAGCAATAGAAGTGTTTAAGGAGGAAGATGAATAAAAGACTTGCGATAGGGATTGACATTGGTGGTACAAATTTAAGGATAGCGTTAGTTACAGAAGAAGGGATGATCATAAAGAAGATAAAAGAACATGTATCTGAAGATATAATTGACCTTGCAGTTGGCTTAACAGAGGGTCTTTTTAATGAAGAAGTTGCAGGTATTGGACTGGCTGTTGCAGGACTTATTGACATTAACACAGGTAAGGTTCTTATATCTCCCAATCTTCCTTCTGTAGAAGGGGTTAGTCTCATAAATTCTTTTAGAGAAAGATTCCATATTCCTGTTTTTATTGAGAATGATGCTAATGCTGCTGCCTTTGGAGAAAGATGGCTTGGTATCGGAAAAGAGTTTTCAAACTTTGTCCTTTTTACACTCGGGACAGGCATAGGTGGTGGAATAATATATGAAAGAAGACTCCTCAGAGTTGCAGCAGAATTAGGACACATGACAATACATATAGATGGAGAAAGGTGTTACTGTGGGAATTCAGGGTGTCTTGAAGCTTATGCTTCAGCAAGGGCTTTAGTTTCAAAAGTCATATCAGCCCTTGAAGAAGGTAGAGAGAGTCTACTGAAAGGACTCTTCAATGGCAACTTTTATAAGCTGACCCCTGAGGATATATATAGGACAGCCCTTGATGGAGATAACCTTGCGAGGGAGATGTTGAAAGAGGCTGGAAAGAATCTTGGTATTGGAATTGCCAATATGATAAATGTGATGAGCCCTGAAGCTGTTATATTAACAGGAGGTCTTACTGGCGCATGGGATATATATATACAGGAAGCTATAAAAGAGGCAGCAAAAAGGGCATTGAAGGAGCTTTTCAATAAAGTTAAGATTATCCCTTCTCTGCTCGGAGATGATGCAGGTGTTATTGGCTCAGCAGGTCTTGTATTTGAAAATATAAATTGAACAGGAGGACATCTAAGTGAAAGACAAAAAGAATCTGATCAGAGAATATGTTGAGGCTATACTCATAGCACTTATCCTTGCGCTTTTTATAAGAACATATATTATACAGGCATTTAAGATACCTTCTGGCTCTATGATTCCCACACTCCTTGTTGGTGACCATATACTCGTAAACAAATTTATTTATGGTACAAAGATCCCCTTTAGTGAGAAACGTTTTTTTGTAATAAAGAAGCCAGAAAAGGGGGATATAATAGTTTTTAAATACCCTGAGAACCCCAAAAAGGATTTTATTAAAAGAGTAATTGCTACTGAAGGTGATACAATTGAGTCCAGAGATAAGGTCATTTATGTGAATGGGAAATCGGTTGTTGAGCCATATGCATACCATAGTGATAGGAATATCAGACCGGGAAATAGTGATGTGAGGGATAACTTTGGTCCAATAGTAGTTCCATCAAATAAGGTTTTTGTGATGGGTGATAATCGTGACCAGAGTTATGACAGCAGATATTGGGGATTTGTTGATCTCAAGGATGTTAAAGGCGAAGCCCTTGTTATTTACTGGTCATGGGACCCAAAACACTGGCTTAGATTTAATAGGATAGGGAGGTTAATAAGATGAAAAAGGCAATTTTCTGGCTTTTGATATTTATATCTCTTGTATATTCTGGACTGAAGTTTGGTCTTCCTTATTATAGGTATTTAGCTTTTAAGTCTGATGCCAAAGAGATAGTAAGGGTTTCTGTTGAAGCAAGAGATGAAGAAGAGATAAGGAACAAGATATTTGAAAGGTCACAGGAGCTTAAAATCCCTATTGACAGGAATGATATTGAAGTTTCAAAGACAGACAGAAATGTGATAGTTAGGACATCATGGTTTGAGGTCGTGGATATCCTTGGCATATACAAAAAGACCCTCAAATTTTATATTGATACCTCGCAATAATGTTTACTGGTATAATCTTAGAAATGGGGGAGGTCGTTTCTATTCAGAAAAAAGGAGGGATTACCCAGCTTTCTCTTAAATCAAGAGAAATACCTAAAGATGCAAAGATTGGCGATAGTATTTCAGTTAATGGAACATGTCTTACAATTGTTGAGATAAAAGGCAATGACATGAGATTTGATTTATCTGAAGAGACCCTTAGAAGTTCAAATCTCGGTTCCCTGAAGGTGGGTGACCGTGTAAATCTCGAGCCTTCACTACGTTATGACTCAAGACTTGGCGGTCACTTTGTTTCTGGACATGTAGATGGTATAGGAAGGATAAGATCTAAGACAAGAATTGGGGATACTTTCAAGATAGAGATAGAAGCCCCTGATGATATCCTCAATTTCCTTATAAAAAAGGGCTCTGTTGCAGTAGATGGAATAAGCCTTACAGTAGTTGATATACTAAAAAAGAGTTTTACAGTGGTTATAATTCCACATACAGCGAAGCTAACGACGCTCGGATTTAAAGAAACTGGGGATACAGTAAATATTGAGGTAGATATGATAGGGAAATATGTTGCGAAGTTTTTGGGCATAGAGAAAAGAGAGTCAAATCTCATGGAGACGCTAATAAAGGAGGGGTATGTTAAGTAAAACTCAAAACTCAAAACTCAAAACTCAAAACTCAAAATTCAAAATTCAAAATTCAAAATTTTAAGAGGATGTTATGGAGAAATATAGATTTAATTCAATTGATGAAGCGATAGAAGATATTGCAAAAGGTAAGATGGTTATTCTCGTGGACGATGAGGACAGGGAAAATGAAGGAGACCTTTGCATGGCTGCAGAAAAAGTGACACCAGAGGCGATAAATTTCATGGCAAAGTATGGTAGAGGTCTTATATGTCTTTCATTGACCCCTGAACGAGTAGAAGAACTGAAGTTACCCATGATGACAGAGGACAATACATCCCCTTTTGGAACAGCCTTTACTGTCTCTATAGAGGCAAAAAGAGGGGTCACAACTGGTATATCTGCATCAGACAGGGCAACAACGATCCGCACTGCTATTGACCCAAAGACAAAACCTGAAGACCTTGTTAGACCAGGGCATGTCTTTCCGCTCAGGGCAAGACCCGGTGGTGTGCTTCAGAGGGCAGGGCAGACAGAAGGGTCTGTTGATCTTGCAAGACTCTCAGGTCTTTATCCAGCAGGTGTAATATGTGAGATCATGAATGATGATGGAACAATGGCAAGGGTTCCTGAGCTTATGGAATTTGCAAATAAGCATAATCTCAAGATAGTAACAATAAAAGACCTTATCAAGTACAGGATGAGGACAGAGTCATTTGTGAAAAGGCTTGTTTCTGTTAAGATGCCCACAGAATATGGAGGTGATTTTAATGCCATTGCTTATACCAATGATATTGATAACACCATCTATATTGCACTTGTTAAGGGAGAAATAAGACCTGATGATGAGATTCTTGTAAGGGTTCATTCACAGTGCCTTACAGGAGAGGTATTTGGCTCAAAGAGATGTGATTGTGGAGAACAACTACACAGGGCGATGGAGATGATAAAAAAAGAAGGAAAAGGTGTAATCCTTTATGTAAAGCAGGAAGGCAGAGGGATTGGCTTGATAAATAAACTTAAGGCATATGAGTTACAGGATAAAGGACTTGATACTGTTGAGGCTAATATAAAGCTCGGTTTTAAACCAGACCTCAGAGACTACGGTATAGGTGCCCAGATACTTGTTGACCTGGGAGTTAGAAAGATGAGACTCATGACTAATAATCCAAAGAAGATTGTAGGACTTGAAGGTTATGGTCTTAAGGTGGTTGAAAGGGTTCCGATAGAGGTAAAACCGCATGAAAAAAATATCTTATACCTCAAGACAAAAAAGAAAAAATTAGGACATATGCTAGATAATGTTTAGAGACCATAATGAGTTATGCGTTAAGCGTAATTAGTTAAAATACCTATAACGAATTACGCATTACTAAGAACGGAGGATTTATGAAGACCATTGAAGGTGAGCTTCAGGCAAAAGGATTGAAATTCGGAATTATCGTTAGCAGATTTAATGAATTTATTACCAGTAGATTATTTGAGGGTGCTATTGATGCCTTATTACGTCATGGTGCAAAAGAAGAAGATATAGACGTAGTCAGAGTACCTGGCTCTTTTGAGATTCCTTTAATAGCAAAAAGACTGGCACTTAAAGGAACATATAACGCAATAATATGTCTCGGTGCTATTATAAGAGGCTCAACTCCTCATTTCGAGTACGTCGCTGCTGAGGTTTCAAAGGGTATCGCAACAGCATCAATGGAAACAGGAGTCCCTATCGCATTTGGTGTTATAACTTCTGACACGATTGAACAGGCTATTGAAAGGGCAGGCACAAAGAGTGGGAATAAAGGTTGGGATGCAGCATTAACAGCTATTGAAATGGCTCAACTCCTCAAAAAGCTGTGAATTATGATTAATGTGTAATGAATTCAAAACAATTTTAGGAAAATCAACTACCATAATTTATCCTGTAATTAACGCATCTCTCATTACACTTCACATATTATGAAACGCCGAAAAGCAAGAGAGTATGCACTTCAGATACTTTTTCAGATAGATTTTAAGGGGAAGAGGATTACTGATAAGGACCTTGAAACTTTCTGGTCAGATAAAGATGTAAGTGAAGATGTTAAAAGATTTACAGAATCCCTTGTGAAGGGAACTATGAATAAATTAAATGAGATAGATTCAAGAATAGAAAAAGTAGCTGAAAACTGGATACTGAATAGAATGGCAGCAGTGGACAGAAATATATTAAGACTCGCTGCATATGAAATACTTTGTAGAAAAGATATCCCCTCTGCTGTAACTATCAATGAGGCTATAGAGATAGCGAAGAAGTTTTCTACAGCAGAGGCTGCTCCATTTATTAATGGCATCCTTGATAAACTTGCAAAAGAGAATGAAAAGAGATAAGGTTATCAATTATCATAAAGTTAAGGTGAATATAGTTTTTTGAACTCATCAATCATCTCTAACCAAAGTTCAGCTATCTCTGTCAGTTTACTATCAAACATTCCATAATCTGATCTTTTCTCCATATAATCCAAAAGGTCTTCACAGAAATACCAGTTACATCCTGAAGGACGCAATGATCGCTCAATGATACATCCATTTTTAGATAGAAACTGACATGGATCTGAATCATTTCTTTCAAAATCATAATCAGGAGTTTTAAGACCAAGGGCGGTGATATAAATAATATCTTCATGATTGTAATATCCATGTTTGTTGATACAGCAAACGTTTGAACAATTCGCACAGATGATCTCTGTGTTCTGCTGAATGAAAGGGCTTATATTTTCTATCCCTTCTTTTATTTTTTGAGCAAGTTCTTTTAAATTCTGGAGCTTATCATGGTTATAAATAAAAACTTTCTTTATTGAATTTAGAGTCTGGAAATATAAAGTTTTACCGAGATAAAAAGATTCTTCACTAAAGGTAAACATCATTTTCTCATTAATTTTAAAACTGACAATAATCCAAGTAGGACAGATGAACCTGCAGTCACCAATGCAAGGACCTTCTGATCTATCATCTCAAAGAAGAGTGCTGCTACAGCCATAGTTACTGTGAGAATGACCATCATCATTATTCTCGTTATAAAAGAGAATTGCTCTGTCGTCTTTTCTATATCAGAATGTGACATCCTGACAATTAGATCGCCCCTGTTTGCCCGATGAAAAAACTCATCCATCAAGGATGGTATCCTCCATAGTTTTGTGCTTGTATCCTTAACTTCTTTCAATATATTTTCCAACTGCTCTTTCCTGCCACCTTTTAGGAATTCTTTTATAAACGGTGTTCCAATCTCGATAATATTTACCTCAGGATTAAGACCGGATGATATTCCATTTAATATACCTATTGTTCTGCCGAGAAGGATAAAATTATTTGGTATCTGAATGAAATCTAAAATATTTATAATATTCTCGATTTCTTTATAAATATGTTCAATAGTAAGCTCTTTGAGTTCTTTAGGAGTTATGTCTCTATATTTATCTATCAGAGATTGTGCAACATCAACAAGAGACCTGTAGTCAGCCCCTTCAAGTATAAAACCCATTCTTCTCAGAGACTCAACAGCACCCTCAGGGTCCCTTTCTACAATGGCATTTGCAAATCTCCTTAATTCCCTTTTTATTCTTTCCGGTATAGCCTGAACTATACCAAAATCAACAAATACAAGCTTCGGTCCCGGTTGCACATGGATATTGCCTGGATGAGGATCACCATGGAAGAACCCATGTAGGTATATCATCCTTGAATAGACTTCACCAAGGAGAGTTGCTATCTCCTTAGTATCAATACCAGCTGCCCTCAAGGAATCGTATTCTGTGATCTTTATTCCATCTACAAACTCAAGTGTTAATACATGTTTGGTTGTATATTCCCAGAAGACTTTCGGAAAGATAACTCGCTCATCACCTTCAAAATTCTGACTGAAACGCTCAGCGTTTTTTCCTTCTTCCAAATAATTAAGTTCAGCCCTCAATATACGTGAAAATTCATCATGTAACATATCAAAGTTAATATGCCCGAATTTTCCTCGAATTAACTTTATAACTGTCTTCAGTGTCTTTATATCAGTCTCTATGACTTTTTCAATCTCAGGATACTGTATCTTTACTGCGACTTTTTTACCATCTTTTAAAAATGCTTCATGTACCTGTCCTAAAGATGCAGCTGCTATAGGGGTGGTATTAAACCTCATAAAGATTTCTTCAGGAGGTGCTCCGAGTTCTTCAATAATCCTTTTCTTTATTCCTTCATAATCATGAGGAGGAACACTATCCTGAAGTAGAGAAAGTTCAGATGTATACTCATCAGGAAGTATATCAACTCTTGAGCTCATGAACTGTCCTGCCTTTATAAGGACACCTTTCATCTCAAGAGCCTTTTCCCTGAAGAAGATGGCATTTCTTCTATGAAGTGCTTTTAGTCTACTTTCTTTTTTATATCCCGCTGTTAAAAGATTAAATAAATTGAATATAGCATATGAAGAAATTATACGAAGTGCAATAAAGATTCCTTTAAGGAACCTCTTTTTATAATGAATACTGTCCATTATCAACATTATAACAGATGAAGTCAGATGTCCCGCAAACCTTGACAAGAAGTGGTTTTTATTTGATAATTTAGACTCATATAGGAGGTCTTTTATTTATTCTATAATAATTGACGGATACAACCTTATAGGTATTTATCATAAGGACCTTGAAAAGCAGAGGAACCAATTAATAGAATCTCTTATTGAATATAAAAAGAAAAAGGGTCATAACATAACTGTTGTCTTTGATGGGTGGAAGACAGGGGGTTTGCAGGAAAAACGGTCTGTGATTGGTGGAATAAGGGTTATTTATTCAAGACTTGGTGAAAAGGCAGATTCAGTCATAAAAAGGATAATTTCAAGAGAAAAGGTCTTATGGATTGTTGTAACGTCGGATAGAGATATAGTAGCATATGCATGGTCATCAGGTTCTGTTCCTATATCTTCTGAAGAATTCTTAAAGGCAATCAATAAATCACAATTTGAGGATGATGTTCCATATGATAAAGTTGAAGAGGATTATCTAAAAACTGAGAGAAAAGGTAACCCCAGAAGACTTTCAAAAAAAGAAAGGGCTATAAAGCAGATATTGAATAAGCTTTGATGAGGAAGTTAATCTTTGGGCTGAGACCTGCAGATACAATAACTATTATATTTCTTATATTCCTTTCTACAATCGTAATTTTTAATTATCAAAATATACCAGAGGCTCATTTTCTTTTAACAACATATATAGGCCTTGTTATTATCCAGATTATAATTCTCAGGTTTAAAAATATTGGGAATATCATAGGCATTTTCCATGACCTTATATTTCCAACTATGTGTATCATGATTATATTTGACAGCCTGGGCGAACTCGTCCACTATATAAATCCAAAAGATATTGATCAGACACTTATAAAGCTTGATTATATCATCTTTAATGGCTATCCAACAGTAATACTTGAAAAAATAATGAACCCTCTTTTGACAGATATAATGCAACTTGCCTATACAACATACTATTTTATCCCTGTGAGTTTCGGAGTCATACTTCTATTAAATAAGCAGAGGGATGAATTTAATAAGACCCTTTTTTTAGTCTTGTTCTGTTTTTATCTCTCTTTTCTTGGTTATATTCTCATGCCTGCTGTTGGACCAAGGTTTACAATTGACCATTTACAGAATATAGATCTTCAGGGTCTTTTTATAGCAGAGCAAATACAGAACATACTAAATGCACTTGAAGGGATAAAAAGGGATGCATTTCCAAGCGGGCATACTGCTATTCCCCTTGTCATTCTTTATTCTGCGTATAAGTTCAAGAGAATCTTTTTCTGGTTATCATTGCCTGTTGTAGCAGCCCTTATATTTTCGACTGTTTATTGCAGGTATCATTATGTCGTTGATGTCATCGCAGGCTTCGCACTTGCAGTTATGACCATAGTTTCTGGAGATAAATATTATAAATGGTGGTTAAGCAAAAGGGAATCTTAAACAGCTAACCTGCACTCATTGTTATCTCTCCTAATGCCCAGGCAGCATTAACTCTAACGACTGGGTTTAGGTCCTGTAATGCTGAAATCAAGGGCTCAATAGCGCGTGAATCCTTTATCTTACCAAGGGCTGTTACAACATTAACACGTATTAAAGGGTCATCATTATTCAAGGCATTAATCAGAGGAGTAACAGCAAAAATACCAATCTTTCCAAGTGCCCATGCAGCATTTTCCCTCACACGGGGATCTTCATCTTTTAGTGCAGAGATGAGTGGTTCAACTGCACGCGGATCCTTTATCTTTCCGAGCGCCTCAACAACATTCTCTCTTACCCGGGGGTTTTCATCATCAAGTGTTTCTATAAGTGGAACCACTGCAGGGAGCCCTATCTTTCTTAAAGCCCAAACAGCGTTCTCTCTCAAAAGCGAATCTCCATTCTTAAGGGTTGATATTAAGGGTTCGATTGCTGGTACCCCTATCTTCCCAAGTGCCCAGACTGCATTTTCCCTAACACGGGGATCTTCATCATTTAGATTTTTTATCAAAGGTTCTACTGCTGGAATCCCTATTTTTGCAAGTGCCCATACTGCATGCTCTCTAACACGTGAGTCTTCATCCTTCAGCATATCAATTAATGGCTTTACTGCCTTTTTATCTTTTATCTTTCCAAGTATCTCTGCAGCTTTGTAACGGACACGTGGGTCTGGTTCTTTCAAGGCATCAATCAAGGGATTAACTGATTCTTCACCCATCTCAACCAGTGCCCACACAACACTCTCCTGAACACGAAAATTTTCATCCTTAAGAGCGGATATCAGTGGTTCTATAATACGACTATCCTTTATACCTCCGAGTGCCCAGACTGCATTTTCTCTGAGCCGTGCATCCTCCATTTTCAATGCAGAAATCAATGGTTCAACAGCAGGTTTTCCTATTTCCCTGAGTGCAAGTATAGCGTTTTCTCTTATTCGGGAATCCTCATGTTTCAATGCAGAAATCAATGGTTCAACAGCAGGTTTTCCTATTTCCCTGAGTGCCCATATGGCATTTTCCCTGACACGGGGATTTTCATCTTTCAATGCAGAAATCAATGGTTCAACAGCAGGTTTTCCTATTTCCCTGAGTGCA
>JBNAVX010000071.1:0-13236 GCA_049700155.1 Thermodesulfovibrionales bacterium | reverse complement strand
ACTTGTCCAAAATAAGTTTTTAGAAAGACCTACATACCCTTTTTTACACACCCCTACACCCCTCTTTTTAGAGGGGAAATGATAATGTAGATAACTTTTAGAGGGGAAATGATAATGTAAATGCCTTTTATTGAAAGAATGAATTCCACATATCCCCTCTATCAAGAGGGGATTAAGGGGTGTGTTAGGTCTGTTTTATGAATTTAGATTATTTTGGACAGCAATGACTTTAATTAATTTATTTACCTAAAAAAAACTGTAAAGAACCTGTATCCTTTACTTTATGAAATTTATACTACCCACATTCACTCCCTATTCTATAAATCAATTCAGCTGGTGGTTTAGGTAGCCCTGCTATTTTCCATGCTTTGACAGGTTCTAAAAATCTCTCTACAACGCATTTGCTTGGTTGATGAAGGTTTCTACATATAATAGATGGTAGAGGGAAGGCATTAAACTTCTTGTAATATTCTCTCATAAATTTAATGAGCTCCATTCGTTCTTTAGTCAAGGGACAAGTTTTACTCACCCCCTCCCTATCTGCAATAGCACATGCTACCTCTTCATTCCAGTCATTTAAATTGATAAGAAAGCCTTCATCATCTAATTCAATTTTTGACCCTTTAACCTTAATTACCGGCATATCTTCCTCCTATTAAATTACAAAAAGTTTGCAGTTTATATTATAATTTATTTATTCAAAATCTTTGCTGCCTCTTTCGCAAAATATGTAAGGATTAAATCAGCTCCAGCCCGCTTAATAGAGGTGAGTATCTCCATCATAACCCGCTGTTCATCAATCCAGCCAAGTCTTCCTGCTGCCTTAACAAGGGAGTATTCTCCGCTAACATTGTAAGCAGCAACAGGCACATTAAATGTATTCCTTACTGTATAAATAACATCAAGATAGGCAAGTGCTGGTTTAACCATCACTATATCTGCACCCTCTTCAATATCAAGCGCAACCTCTCTAAGAGCCTCTCTCCTATTTGGTGGATCCATCTGGTATGAACGCCTATCACCAAATTTAGGAGTTGATTCTGCTGCTTCCCTGAAGGGTCCATAAAAAGAAGAGGCATATTTTGCAGCATAAGACATTATCGGGATATCTTTAAATCCCTCTTTATCAAGAGCAAGTCTGATAGCCCTTACCCTTCCATCCATCATATCAGAAGGTGCAACCATGTCTGCCCCTGCTTTTGCATGTGAGACAGCCTCTTTTGAAAGGAGTTCAAGTGTAAGGTCATTTTGAACCTCACCATCTTTTACTACTCCACAATGACCATGGCTGGTATATTCACACATACATACATCTGTGATTACAAATAGCTCTGGTACAGCATCTTTTATAGCCTTGATAGCATTCTGGACGACTCCATGTTCATCATAAGCACCTGAACCTTTCTCGTCCTTATATTCTGGAATCCCAAAAAGTATCACTGATGGAATATTAAGGGAATAGACCTCCTTTGCACTCTTAACCACCTTGTCAACAGATTCCTGAAAACATCCAGGCATTGAAGAAATCTCCTTTTTAACACCCTTCCCAAAGGTAACGAAGAGGGGATAGATAAAATCGTCAGGTGAAAGAGATGTTTCTCTCACCATCTTCCTGATGATCTCGTTTTTTCTTAATCTTCTTGGTCTGTGAATTGGAAACATAAACTATCCATAACAGTTGCAATCAGAACTGCATTTTCATCAGAATAATAATCAAGTTACATACTATAGAAAGGTTTTCTGAAATATTTTTATAGCTTAGTATAAAAAAATACCTTCTAAAAAGCAAATTTTTGAACTCGATAACATAACCTTTCCTGATGTGCGATATTGATGCAAATAATTCCACAATTTGAATATTTGACTTTATATAGTAAAAAAAGGTATTTTATCTTCAGATTTCAGCAAAAACAGACTGAATGGTAAAAATCGTCTCATAACAATTTTTGAAAGGAATAAACATGCCTATTTATGAGTTTAGATGTCTGCATTGTGGACATATTTTCGAGCTTTTAAAGCTTAAGAAGAGTGATGAAGAAATAGAGATGAAATGTCCAAAATGTAAATCCAAAAATATTGAGCGAGCTTTAAGCAGGATTGGAGGAATCAGGGTGCGAACCCGGAGTGGTGGTGTCACTCGCACAATAAAGGAATGCGGGGGAAGCACATGCGCTACTATAGATGTCTCAGGTCCTGAAAAGTAAGTTTCATATAAAAATTAAAATCCTTGATTTACCAAAGTTTTATAATTTTGTTCCTATAAAGATACCTTGTAATTTATCATAATACTCTGCTCGAAATGAGACTTTTTCTGTATATAAATTTGTGAATTATCAGACTGAATGAATGACGTCATGATTTATAAAATAGGGTTGACCAGAGGTATAGTTTTTGACCTTCTATCTATAGTTCCAGACAAAGAAATGACCTTTGAAGAAATTATTGAATATCTTCGTTCCCATCCTAATGATAAATTTATGTATAAGTTTTTAATAAATAAATTAGGTGAATTTGATGAAGAAGAGCTCAACGATTTGATTGAATCTGCAAAAAAAGCTAATGATCTTTCATTATTAGCGCCTCTTTATGAAGCATGTATTTCATATGATGAGTTTTATAGTCTGAGAGAAAAATTCAATGATGTAGATATGAAACTCCTGTCAGGATACACACCTTTGATTTATATAAGATGGTCCTTTGATAAAAATCTCAAATCGCGACTCTTCTGGATGGATATGTTTGCACGGAATAAATACCATCATATGGACCTCTCTGCCTTTAGAAATACAAAGTTCCCTGTTCCCTTTGATACGAACAGCCTTATTGAAGACAAAATTGTCCATATAAAGGACATATATTTAAAATCAGACGACAGGTCTTTTGATACAGGAACATCTATCAGGATCGTTGAGCCCAGAAGAACGATCGAGAAAATCTTGAATAATCCAGTGGCAAAGGATTTATTGATTCAAGATGAAATAAAAGTTGAATGGAGTGTTAGTCCTTATGCATTCATAAGAAGATGGAAACTCAACTTAAATGTATCTGTTGGTAGAAATAAATGGGTGCTTAAGGGTATTTTAAGAGAATTTGGAAAAGGATTAACTGAAGATGAGGCAAGAGCCTCATGTTTAATGGAGATAATAGAAAGATATTCAGCTTTTGCAGATTTCCGTGATGACCAATCTATCGGTTACAAGAAAGAATACAATATTGTCAGAGCAAGATATAGTGAATTGAGGAATAAAGGATTGAATGCCCTTGACCCGAATAAAATGACCCTTGAAGTGCCTTATGAAGATCAAGAGTTATACTGGATCATTGCTGAAGAACTTAAGAATAATGGTTTACATGAAATTTATATACCCGCACAATTTGCCTTCCTTTTTTCCTCAGGTAACTTTGACGAGGTAGAGCTATATACACAGGGGACCACTTCAAATGGTCTTGCATCTGGAAATACAATGGAGGAAGCCAAATTATGTGCTTTATTGGAATATATAGAGAGGGATTCTGAGAAGGTTTCACTTTTTTCTCCTGATAAATATTTCTCATTAGAAGCAGATGACCCGATTATAAATGATATACTTAAAAGCTGGAGAGAAAAAGGTGTTCATATATATTTTCTGGATTTAACACCAGAAATTGGAGTTCCATGTTATAAAGCCTTTTTTTTACATTCAATAGGTGGATTTTCAAGAGGATGGGGTGCACATCTTGACGGGAAGATCGCAATAAACAGGGCATTATGCGAATTAACATCTCCTTATTTTCTATCACATAACTATTCGACAAAGCTTCTGAACGAGGAGGTTAAGAGGACGCTTAAATATGAAGAACTACCAGACTATTCATCAGGAAACGTCAATTATGACCTTCAGATTTTGGAAAGATTATTGTTGATGAATGGATTATGTCCCATTTATGTTGACCTTACCAAAAAAGATTTAGACATCCCAGCAGTGAGGGCAATAATACCAGGGATGGAGATGATACCTGACCTGGATAGATACACAAATTTCAATAAGAGACAATTCAAAAATTACCTGAAGATAATGAGCAATGAGGGTTAGAAGTGGAGAGTAGTTGTGCCAGAATTACAATATCAGGTCTTGGTGGAGAAACAGGTAAAACAGTTATAAGTGTTGGTCTATGCAGAGCATGGCATAAAAAAGGATTGAAAGTTATACCATTTAAAAAAGGACCTGATTATATTGATATGAGCTGGTTAGAACGCGCTGCAAACCATCCATGCTTTAATCTTGATCTTTTTTTTATGAAGAAAGAGCAGGTTCTTTTTTCATTTAATTTACATACTCAAAAAGGGGATATAGCAATAATTGAAGGAAATAGAGGACTTTATGATGGCATGGATGAAAAGGGAAGTGTAAGCACTGCTGAATTGGCAAAGGTTCTTAAATCTCCTGTTATCCTTATTGTTGAGTGTATTAAAGTAACACGAACAGTCGCTGCCTTGGTTCTTGGATGTCTAAAGCTGGATCCACATGTGGACATTAAGGGGATAATTCTCAATAGGATTGCTAATCCTCGACAGGAATTAGTTATTCGTAAAAGTATAGAAAAATATTGTGGTTTACCAGTTATTGGAGCTATCCCGAGACTTACAGATATTGTTTTTCCCGGTAGGCACCTTGGGTTAGTACCTCCCCAGGAACATCCTTTAGCTGTTGAAGCGATAGATTCAGCAGCACAGATAGTTGAAAAATACATAGACATGGAGAAATTATGGCAGATTGCTAAAGATGTAAGACCTTTACAAGTCTATATTAAACATTCATTATGGCAGTCATTGGTCAATAGTCATTGGTCATGGATAAAGCCAAATGACAAGTATCCAATAATCAATGACCAAAAGAATGACCAATGTCCAATGACTAATGACCAATCACTCAGGATCGGAGTAATAAAGGATTCAGCTTTTCAATTTTATTACCCCGAGAATCTGGAGGTATTAGAAAAAGCAGGAGCAAAATTGATTGAATTCAGTGCTTTAACAGACGACTTACCATCTGAGCTTGATGCGTTGTATATTGGAGGGGGGTTCCCTGAAACCCATGCAGCTACTTTATCAGATAATAAAAGATTAAGACAATCAATTAAAAGGGCTGTTGAAGAAGGATTACCAGTTTATGCTGAATGCGGGGGGTTGATGTATCTTTGTAAAGAATTAATGTGCGAGGGAAAGAGCTATCCAATGGTGGGGATTTTTCCATTGGTAATTGGAGTAAGTAAGAAGCCACAGGGACACGGGTATACCATTATAAAAGTAGAAAAACATAACCCTTTTTTTAAAAAGGGAAAAATTCTTAGGGGACATGAATTTCATTACTCGCATATCCTCAACGTTGAAGAGTTCCTTCGGCTTACAAAAGATAATGATAATAAACCCACCGAATCTTCCATTGTCCCTTTGCCTAAGATGGATAAAGGGGGTAAAAGACGTTTTGAAAATGAAAAAATAAGACAGGAGAGATTATCGGAGCAAGAAAACTGTGTTTATTTTGCTTTTATAGTAAAAACAGGACACGGAATAATTGATAAAAAGGATGGTCTCTGTTTCAAAAATGTCCTTGCAACATATACTCACTTACATGCTATTGGTTCAATAGAATGGATAAAAGGTATCATAAATGTTGCAAAGACTTATAAATGTGTCAGGTAGACTACAAAAGTTTAGAATATTTAATATTTATAAATTTAAGTTGACTTTTAAAAATGTTTTTTTATATATAATTATACACTTAAAAATTCTATAAGTTCTTAAAGGGAAGTTTATTTAATAATAAGTTTTTTTTATTTGACCATAGTTAACATTTTATATTATTGTTTATAGCTTCTTTTTAAATTATTCTCTTGGGTAATATAAAGTAAAAATATGATAATTTTAAAATTTCAGGGGGAATAATCCCAAGCAAATACATTTCAAAAAGAAAAGGAGGTAATAAAAATGCCAAAATTGACGTATAAGGGAAAAGAGTATGATATGGATGAGGACGGTTATCTCCAGGACTGGGAGGCATGGGAGGAAGGAATGGCCGAAGAGCTTGCCAAACTAGAGGGAGTTACACTTGATGAGCGGCACTGGGAAATAATCAGGTGGTTGAGAGAGTATTTCATAAAATATCAGATTGCACCACCTATCAAGATGCTCATCAAGGAGATGGGAAAGATGTTTGGTCCTGAAAAGGCAAACCAGAAATATCTTTATTCACTTTTCCCAGGTGGACCAGCAAAACAGGCATGTAAATTTGCTGGGCTTCCAAAACCAACAGGTTGCGTATAAGAAATTGGTAGATAGAGAGTAGAATCGGTCTCTACTCTCTATCTATCTTTTCAAGATTTGAATAGAATTCACAGTTCTTTCTTTTTTGGATTTTAAACAATTTTATGCGAATATGATATGAAGGTTGAATCAATTTTTTATTTCAAATCTTATCTTTTTAAATAAATGAAGCTAAAGGAGCTTATAAATAAAAAAAGAGAAGATATATTAAAAAGTTGGTTTGACCTTATCATTGAGACATATCCTCCTGAAACAGCTCTATTTCTTAAAAATAAAAAAGATAGATTCTCAAATCCTGTGGGCTCAATCATCTTTGATGGAGCAAAAAATATTCTTGATGAGATTCTTCAGGGTATCAATCCTGAAAAAATCCCTATTTTCCTCGATAACATTATAAGGGTAAGAGCAGTTCAAGACTTTTTACCATCTCAGGCTATCTCCTTTATATTTAGTCTCAAAGAAGTAATAAGGAACAAGCTATCAAAAGAGATTCGTAATGACGGAATTGCAGAAGAACTTTTAGAATTTGAGTCTCAAATAGATGATCTTGCCAAACTCTCTTTTGATATATATATGAGTTGCCGAGAGAAGGTATATGAACTCAAGGCGATGGAATTGAATAACCAGACCTATACTCTGTTAAAAAGGGCAAAGTTAATAGTAGATTTAGAGGAGCAAAAAACTGTAGATGCTAAAACAAGTTCAACATGACAAATCAAATATAAATTATAAACCGAGAGAAAACTTTTTAAAGAAATGAGGTGAGAAGACATGAGTTTTGGATTGTCTTTCTGGGTTTCTTTAGTTGCAGTAGCAGGGCTTGTTCTTTTGGCTTATATTGGTGTCGGAGCTGCACACCTGAACCACCTTTTTGGTGTTATCATTCCTTATATTGCTTTTGTTATATTCGTTATCGGGATAGTTTACCGTGTCCTTAAATGGGCAGCAAGACCTGTTCCATTCCGTATCCCAACTACTGCAGGACAACAGAAATCATTCCCTTGGATAAAACAGAATAAGATTGATAACCCATCAACTGCCCTCGGAGCCTTTATAAGGATGGTCTTTGAGGTTCTGCTCTTCCGTTCACTCTTCAGAAACACAAGGACTGAATTACATAGTGGTCCAAGACTTGCTTATGCATCATCTAAATGGCTCTGGATAGCGGCACTGGCATTTCATTATTCTTTCCTTATTATCCTGCTCAGACACCTCAGACTTTTTACTGAACCAGTACTTCCTGCTGTGAAGACACTTGAGACGCTTGATGCCTTTTTCCAGGTCTGGGTGCCATTACTCTACATAACTGACTTAGTTCTTATAGGAGCAGTAACCTACCTTTTTCTGAGAAGAGTCCTCATCCCTCAGTTGCGATATATTTCGCTACCAGCAGACTATTTTCCACTCCTTCTTATCCTTGGAATTGGTATTACAGGGTCTCTAATGCGATATTTCTTTAAGGTGGATGTTATAAAAATTAAAGAGCTGACTATGGGATTAATCAATCTCAGTCCAAAGATTCCAGAAGGTATTGGAGTTCTATTTTATATTCATCTATTTCTGGTAAGCACTCTCTTTGCCTATTTTCCTTTTAGCAAGCTTACTCACATGGCAGGGGTTTTCTTAAGCCCCACAAGAAATCTTGCCAATAATAACAGGATGGAGATGCATGTTAATCCTTGGAATTACCCTGTTAAAGTACATACATATGAAGAATATGAAGAGGAATTCAGACAATTTTTGAAAGACGCTGGGTTACCAGTAGAAAAGGAGTGAGAAGATGGCAATCAAACAAGAAGAACTTTTAAAGATTGATTATAAGCCACCTAAGAAAGCATGGATGGATACCCCGGCAGAAATCAGAAAAGGCATGTTCTGCTGGGGTGCAAAGGAAAAAAGCCTAAAGACTGTTGGCTTTCCGAATGCGAGGCATTGGAATCCTCTTGAAGAGGACTGGAAATTGCCAGAAAACTGGAAAGAGATATTCATAGAAGGATTGAGAGAAAGGTTGAGCAAATACCGTTCTTTCCAGCTTTTTTTGGATATCTGTGTAAGGTGTGGTGCCTGTGCTGACAAATGCCACTTCTTTATTGGGGGTGGTGATCCGAAGAATATGCCTGTTCTCAGGGCTGAGCTTCTCAGGTCAATTTACAGGAAATATTTTACTTCCTCCGGGAAGATGTTAGGAAGGCTTGCAGGCGCAAGAGAACTCACTCTTGATGTGCTTAAGGAGCTATGGTATTATGCGTTTCAGTGCACCGAATGCCGCCGCTGTTCGGTTTTTTGTCCTTACGGTATTGATACTGCTGAAGTTACCATACTTGTCCGGGAATTAATAAATCTACTCGGTCTGAATATTGAATGGATTGCTGGACCTGTTGCAAACTGTTATAGAACAGGAAATCACATGGGCTTACTTCCACATACAATTATTGATACAGTAAAAGAATTCAGTGAGACTATTTACCAGGTGACAGGTATAAAAGTTGACCTCTCCTACAATAGAAAGGGTGCAGAAATTCTATTTGTGAATCCTTCTGGTGAATACTTCGATCCGAACGGCAATATTACTTTCATGGGGTACATGATGTTGTTCCATGAGCTTGGACTTGACGTTACAGCAAGCACCTATGCTTCAGAAAGTGGAAACTTTGGCTTTTTTACCTCAAATGAGATGGCAAAAAGGCTTCATTCGAAGATATATGCAGAGGCAAAGAGGTTGAAGGTAAAATGGATTCTTGGAGGAGAGTGTGGGCATATGTGGAGGGTTTGGCATCAGTATCATAATACTTGGTTTGGACCAATAGACTTTCTTGAGGAGCCTGTCTCACCGATAACAGGGACTAAATTTGAGCATGCAAAATCTAATAAGATAGTTCATATCTGTGAATTTACTGCTGATTTAATAAAACACGGGAAGATTAAACTTGACCCGAGTAGAAACGACAACTACATTGTGACCTTCCATGACTCCTGCAATCCAGCGAGGGCTATGGGGCTTCTTGAAGAGCCACGTTATATTATCAAAAGTGTGTGCAATAATTTCTATGAAATGCCAGCAAATACTATCCGGGAGAATACCTTCTGTTGCGGAAGTGGCTCAGGCTTGAATGCATCAGAAGATATGGAGTTGAGGTTGAGAGGAGCCTTACCAAGGGCAAATGCATTGAAATATGTCCGTGAGAAGTTCGGGGTAAACACACTTGCAAATATCTGTCAGATAGACAGGGCTACTCTACAAACCCTTGTGGATTACTGGGTTCCTGGCGTGGCTGTCAGGGGTGTTCACGAGCTGGTTGGGAATGCACTGGTAATGAAGGGGGAGAAAGAGAGGACACAAGATTTACGCTTGGAACCCCTTCCCGGAAAGGAGGCTAAAGAAAATGTATGATGGATGGAAAGTCATAATAGGAATTATCATTTTCATCGGTATAGCAACCTTTCCTATTCTATATGACATAGGTAAGGCGTCTGTACCTCCTCCAGAACCAAAGATTGATACCCCAGAGATTCAGAAGATGGTTGAGAAAAGGTGTATTGAACCTAAATCTTATATGAGAACTGAACATATGGTGATGTTAGATAACTGGAGAGATTCAGTAGTACGCGAAGGTAACCGAATTTACATCGCAAATGACGGTAAGGAATATGAGATGAGTCTTCAAAATACCTGCATGAAGTGTCATTCAAACAAGAAAAAGTTTTGCGATGAATGCCACAATTATGTTGCTGTGAAACCTTACTGCTGGGATTGTCATATTGAGCCGAAGGAGGGGGGTTAGTATGAATATCAATAGAAGACAATTCTTAAAGGTAGCTGGTGCCTCTGTTATAGCAGGCTTAGGAGGTTTGTCTGCTTTTGAATTATTAATGCCCGGGCAATTTGAGGCATCACAGGTTTTAAGAAATCCAAAGGCTCTTGTTGGAAAGAGATGGGGTATAGTGATAGATATGAAAAAACTGAATGAAGAGACGATGAAAAAATGTATAGATATATGTCATCGTATACATAATGTCCCGAATATAGAGAATCCGAAAGAAGAAATTAAATGGATATGGACAGAGACTTTTGAACATGCATTTCCAGGTCAAGAGAGTGAATATATGTCAGAAGAAATAAAGGAAATGCCTTTTCTTGTTCTCTGCAATCATTGTGATAATCCTCCATGTGTTCGGGTGTGTCCTACAAAGGCAACTTTCAAAAGGGAAGATGGGATTGTTATGATGGATATGCACCGTTGTATTGGATGTAGATTCTGCATGGCTGCCTGTCCATTCGGGGCAAGGAGTTTCAACTGGAGGGACCCGAGGCCTTTTATAAAAGAGCAGAACATGGAATATCCAACAAGGATGAAAGGTGTTGTGGAAAAATGCACCCTTTGTTTCGAAAGACTTTCCGTTGGACTGAAGCCTGCATGTGTGGAAGTTTCAAATGGTGCATTGATCTTTGGGGACCTGGCAGAACCTGAATCTGAGATAAGAAAGGTTCTTCGTGAGCATTACACGATAAGACGTAAATCTGAACTCGGGACCAATCCCAGTGTTTATTACATAATATAGGAGGGAATATATATGCTTGAATTAGCTATAAAAGGAAGTAAGAAATACTGGACGTGGATAATCTTTTTACTTGCAATTATTGGAGCAGGTTTTATCTCTTACCTTTACCAGTTCCGTGTTGGCTTAGGGATAACAGGTATGAGCAGAGATGTCTCATGGGGGCTTTATATAGGTCAGTTTACTTATCTTGTTGGTGTTGCAGCTTCAGCGGTCACAATAGTCTTACCTTATTACCTACACAACTATAAGAAATATGGAAGGATTGCTGTCTTAGGAGAGTTTGTTGCTGTTTCCTGTGTAGTAATGTGCATGCTCTTTATTTTTGTTGATCTTGGACAACCCTTAAGGGTTCTGAATGTATTGTTGCATCCAACTCCTAATTCTGTCATGTTCTTTGATATGATCGTTCTTAGTGGTTATCTCTTCCTGAATATTCTTTGCGGGTGGTATGTACTGGGAGCAGAGAGAAAAGGTGTGCCACCAGCAGCCTGGATAAAACCATTCATAATTATTGCGATCTGCTGGGCACCTTCCATTCATATTGTTACAGCATTTCTGTATCAGGGTCTCCCTGGTAGGCACTATTGGCTGACAGCCATTATGGCAGCAAAGTTTCTCTCTTCAGCCTTTGCATCAGGACCCGCACTCCTCATAGTAATATCTCTAATCTTAAGAAAATTTACAAGATTCGATCCCGGCTGGGATGCAATACAGACAATGGCAAAAACATCCACTTATTTTTTAATAGTAACTGTAGCTTTCTATTTATTTGAAGTTTTTACTGCATTCTACAGTAATATTCCGGGTCATATGTATCCAATTAAGTATCTCTTTACTGGTGTTCAAGGACATACAAAACTTGTTCCTGTAATGTGGATATGTACCGCTTTAATAGCAGCTTCCCTTCCCATATTGATTATTCCATCTGCAAGGAGGAACGAGAAGGCTTTATGTTTCGCAGCAGTTGCAACATTTATTGCATTATGGCTGGAGAAGGGTATAAGTCTTGTTGTGGGGGGATTTGTACCAAATCCTTTCGAAAGAGTATTTGAATACTGGCCTACATTACCCGAGGCTTTGATAGCCCTCGGAGTTTGGGGAATCGGATTTTTTATACTCACTATACTTTACAAAGTTGCTATCTCTGTTAAAGAGGAGGCAGTCTTTGATAAGTATGGTGAAAAACAGATAAGGGCGTAGCTTCTTAGAGAGTTAAAAATTGTTTATTTTGAAGGGGATGCAACATTTTGGCATCCCCTTAGTTTTTTTAATCAGTATTGACATAAAGAATCTGCTTTTATAAAGTAGCCTGCGGGAGGATTTCTGGAAGACCTCATTGCAAGATATGGGTATTTTGCCATCTTCATACTCACTTTTTTTGAAGGAGAGAGTGTCCTGATTGCTTCAGGATTCCTTGCTTATAGTGGATATCTTAATGCTGTGACAATAGTGATAATCTCTGCCGTTGCATCATATATAGGTCATGGGGTATTTTTCTTGGTCGCACTTTACAGGAGGGAGACCTTCATAAAATATATCCAAAAGGTGATAAAAGTAAATCTTTCAAGGCTGGAGTTATTAATGGATAGATATGGGATTGCATCGATATTCATAAGTCAATGGCTTTATGGGTTCAGACTGTTAAGCGCAGCAGTTTTAGGTCTTTCACGTATGGGTAAAAGAAAATACTTCTCTTTTTTACTTTTGAGTTGTTTGATATGGGCTACAATATGTACTTACTGCGGATATTTTTTCGGTGCTACAATTAAGCAGTTAATAGGAAATATGAAGAAATATGAATTGCCAATAGCTGCAGGTGTTCTGATAGCAGGATTTATACTCTGGTTGATTAGAGATGTAAGGAAGATGAGAAATTACAACCAGAACAAATGATATTTTACTCAGTCTTTTGTATATATAGCTCCCAATAACCCTTATCTTCAATCCATACGGACTCAAAGTTATATCCTTTTTTTTCACAGTATCTTGGGATGGAATCTTCTGCAGTTGCTGGTGTATCACATAGAACTTTTAATATTGAACCTATTGGCAGTTTTTCCATTGTCTTTTTGATAACTGTAAGAGGATAAGGGCAATTTCTTCCGAGGACATCGAGTACCTCGGTCGGGGGCATTGTTTTTAGATCATCCATTATCAAACCACTTTTTTTCGTATTTTTATAGCATATATGAGATTTTTTTTCAAATCATTGCTATCCAATGTTACCTTGAAATTGAAAATTTCATTTATTAAGGGTGCATCATGATGCATGAGAAGTTACGTAAAAATCATTATTGCACATATGGGAAACTATTTGTGCACATGACACATCCTTTTATTAATGGAACTCCCATACCTTTCTTCTATCCCTA
>JBNAVX010000070.1:0-13302 GCA_049700155.1 Thermodesulfovibrionales bacterium | reverse complement strand
CCTTAATCCCCTCTTAATAGAGGGGATATGTGGAATTCATTCTTTCAATAAAAGGCATTTACATTATCCTTTCCCCTCTAAAAAGAGGGGTGAAGGGGTGTGTATAAATTGGTTAAACAAAATAACTTTTTTTCTTAATTTATTTAAGTTATATACAGACCGTACCATATCATAATGCAAGAATAAAGCCAATCTACTCGCTTAGCTCTACAGATAAAAGAAAAAAGAAAGAAAATAAATTATTAGCTCTATCTGTTAAAGAATATATTCAGAATAGATATCGGGAGAACTGTAGGAATGAATTTTCAGCAGTTTTTGTTGAGGTGTCTCTAATCTTTTTGAGTGCCTGTTCAACATTATACCTCACATACTTATTATTATCTCCAAGAAGTGCATTAAGTGCAGGCTCTGCAGATTTATCACCTATATTTCCTAAAGCCCATATTGCTGTAAATACCTCTGCCTCAGTCCTGTTATCCTTCTGCTCAAGGACAGGTATAAGGGCTGGGATTGCCCTCTTATCTTTGATCTTCCCGAGTGCCTCGATCGCCTTCACACGTGTAAGAGTATCTTCACTATCCAGCATAGTTATAATAGGTCTTAACGCTGTATTATCTCCGATATTTCCCAGTGCCTCAATTATGAAAGGAGCAAGCTCACCTGCATCTTTATTTAAAAGATTTATCAGCTCAGGAACTGCCTCTTTTTCCTTTAGCTTGCCTAACTTATAAATAGCATCTCTCTTTATTATCACATTTGAGCTTTTCAGGTCACTCAGATATTGCTTAATATCTGTTTTAAAGGGTAGGTCAGAACAGCCTGAAACGAGAGATAATACTATAAACATGCTCAGAACAGCCTTTCCAAATATCTTTCTCCTGATACGTGCCTTTTTATAATAAGTTGACTTCTTTCTCCTCCCGTATCTGTTTAAAATAGCTCCGATAAGCTTCACATCAGCCCTTTTTAAGACATCTATCGTCTCTGCTACATCTCCCCTTGTGGTCTTCTCAGCCTCTATCGTATAAATGACTCCATCCACATACCTTCCAAGGACTGTAGCATCAGATTTTATAAGAACAGGTGCTGAGTCAAAGATGACCATGTCATACTTCTTTTTCAGAAACATTATGAACTCCTTCAGCCTCTCTGACTCATATATCCTATTAGGGTCTGGAGGGGTTGGTCCACTTGGTAGCAGGCTAAGACCTTCAATTCCAGTATCTGTAATAGCATCTTCTAAGGTGCATTCTCCTGTAATAGCACTTGTTAAGCCAAGCTGGTTTGGCTTCTCAAAAAGATCATTCAGATAAGGTCTGCGAAGGTCTGTATCAACTATGATGACCTTCAATCCTGTCTGACTGAAAGATATCCCGAGGTTTGCTACTGTAAGGGTCTTTCCTTCTTTTGGTCTGCTACTTGTGATAACAAAGCTTTTCACTGCTTTATCAGGGCTGGCATATTTAATACCATAACGAATAGCCCTGTAAGCCTCAGATATTGGATCATTCACATCCAGTGCAGATATGAGCTTCTGACCTTTTATCTGTGGCACAGAACCTAAGAATGTAAGGTCTTTATATCTACCTATGTCTTCAGATGTCTTAATAGTATCATCAACATACTCTGTTATGAATGCCAGTCCAAGTGCAAAGATAAACCCCACAAATATGCCTATGATTCCATTCAAGACAAGATTGGGGCTCTTTGGTTCATAAGGTCTTGTAGCAGGCTGGACGAGTAAGGCATCAGGGAGTGTCATCGCTTCAGCTACACCAATGCGGTTACTGTAATCCAAGAGTGAGCTATATATATCCTGGCTTGCAGTTAATGCGAGCTTGAGTTTTGCCTCTTCAGCAGTCTTTACAGGAAGTGTCTTGATTAGATTAGTGTACTTTGCAATATCTTTATTCACACCCTCAAGATGCACTTCTAATGCTGCGAGTTGTCTCTCCATCTCACTGAGCTCAGGAGATGTAGTCTGATGAGTCTTTACCTCTTTTTCAAGTTCTGTCTCTAATTCTTTTATCTGCTGTTTTAAAAGGATTACATCAGGGTGATATTCTGTCTTGTCTGTGAGCTCTCCGGCAAGCTTTGACCTGAGCTGTGTTATCTCCTGCATTATACTCTGAATCTGTGGATTCTCCTTGAGTATCATAGTTGGAACTGATTCAGGAGATTGCTGTAACTGTGCCTTTAAGACCTTTATCTTCTCTCTTGTCTGACTTATATCTATAATGTTATCTTCTTTCTGTTTCATAAGCTCAGCCATCTTCTCTATAGCTATTCTGGTCTCTATCTCAAGATTGACTGTCTTGTAAGTATCCTGAAAGGTCAGCATATCCTTTAAAGCCTTGTTATAGTCTTCTTTTACCTTTACTATCTGCCCATCAATAAATGACCTTGCACTCTGTGTCTCTCTCCTTCTCTCATTTTCACTATCTTCAATATATGCCTCTGCAAGTGCATTAGAGATGAACATCGCCTGAGTTGGGTCAGGTGAGCGGGTTGTAATGGTCACTGTATTACTGTTCGTATCCTGCTGTACAGATATGGAAGGGGCAGGAAATAAAATATAAAGCAATGAACTCTTTAGAAGTTTATCAGGCGTGACTAATATTCCTTCTTCATCCCTTATCTGGAGCTTGAAGATTACCTTCTCAAGGAGAGGATATACCTTTGTCAGTGTTACCTTTGTGCCTATATCCAATTCTTTAGGTTCATAAGGGACAAAAGAGGTTATCTCTTTCATGCCTATTGAAGCAAGAATGGAAGGCGTTACAGTAGGGGGCTTAAACCAGAGCTTTGCAGATGTCTCATAAACAGGAGTAAGAAAATAAGTCCCTATTATAGCAGTAAGGGAAATGATTAAAAATGCCTGTATTGCTATCCATTTTCTTCGCAGAATAATCTGTAATATTCTTTTCAGTTCCACTTGCTTTGCGAGTAATTATAAACATTTTTATTTATAGATTCAAATAGAATTAATAGAGATGTTACCTAATTATAAGAAAAAGAAATGTGAAAGAATATTTATCTTATGTTGCCCTTTTCTGAAGAAGAACGACTCCGAAGGTCCTGAACAGAATCTTTATATCAAGCCAAAGAGATTGATTCTTTATATATTCAAGGTCATATTTCATTCTCTCCATCATATTTGTGCTTCCACGACAGATGACCTGCTGAAGCCCTGTAATCCCTGGCTTTACCTTCAATCTCTCTCTGAAGAATGAATTGTATCTCTTAACAAGTGCTATCTCTTCTGGACGTGGACCTACAAGACTGAGGTCTCCTTTGAGGACATTGAATAGCTGGGGTAGTTCATCCAGACTTGTCTTCCTCAGAATTCTTCCGATGCTTGTTACTCTTGGGTCATTTTTCAGTTTAAAGACTGGCTCATTGAGTTTGTCAAAGTCCATCATCTTTTTCAGTATCTCTTCAGCATTTACTACCATAGAGCGGAACTTATAAATCTTGAATGGCTTTCCATGATGCCCGCACCTTATTTGAGTAAAGAAGATGGGTCCCTGGCTCGTCATCTTTATCAGGAGTGCGATGATAAGGAAAAGTGGAGAGAGGAGTATCAAGGCAGTAAGTGAAACGACAATATCCAGAAATCTCTTTGATATTCTATAGAAAGGAGAAAGATTTCCTGTCTCTATATCAACAGAAGGTAAGACCCATCCATTATTTCTTCCTGCAATACCTGTACAGCTTTCATAGGCATAAGGTGAGAACATAAACTTTATTCTTTTACCATCACCATTAAACCCTATCATTGTGTCAACAAGGGTGGGATAAGAAATTGGTGAGGCTATAAAAACCTCGTTGGAACCTGTTTCACTGATAACCTTGACTATTCCATCTGATGGGTCATTGCAGTTTATCGGCTTTTCTATGAATTCACCATCTTCTGTGAAGAGACCATATCTACCATCCAGATTATAATATGCAAGGGAAGTTAATTGATTATTGAATGATGACTTGACCCTAACTGCAAGGTCTTTAGCCATCTCTTTGTCTTCTGCAACTAATAATACCCTTCGCCCTTTATTCAAAAAATCTATCATGAACTTTATATACCTTCGTAAGGATTGAAGGCTAAGGAAAATCCCAGAATTACCACCCGCTCATCTGGGCTTTTATTCTGATTTATATTCAGCAATTTCAATGCCAGAGGAGAAACGGTGTTAATAATCCATAATCTCAGACAGTATCTGAGGTATTTAACAGTTTTTCTGCATCTTTTTGATACATTCAGTCGATATTTATCTATATAAAACTATAAAATTAGAACTTATAAGTGGTATATATAGTGTAAATGGTCTTTTCTCAGGAATGTATCCTATTGTATCTATTCTTTATTTTTTGTATCCTTTGGATACATTTTTGTCTATCTGGAGAAGACCTCTTTGCATTCCCTGATTTATCTGATAAATGTGGATAACACATTATTACCCTCATTTATGATATACTCAACTCCAGCAAAAAATTACAGGAGGTATGAATTGATAAGACCTGAGGAAAAAGAAAACTTAATCAGACTACATATTGATGAGAAGATAGGAAAATCAAAATCAATCATAAGAGAGGCTGTTGAGAGATTCGGTATTGATAGAATAGCAATAGCAATAACAGGCGGGAAAGATAGCACCACAAATCTCTGGTTATTCAAACAGACATGTGATGAACTCGGTGTCAAGCTACCTGTCTGTATGTTCATCGATGAAGGGGATGTCTTTGATGAGATAAAGGAATTTGTTACTCATATCAAGAATCTATGGTCTCTTGAGATAGCATATCTAAAGAATGAAGATGTAAGTTCAAAAGCTGGAGCAATTGGTGTTCCTATTCGTGTCTCGTCACTCAACGAGACGAATCAATATGCACTTAAGGAGATAAACTTTTCAGAGCAGGAATTCAATTTTATTCCTGATTCTCCTATTTGTAACCACTTGATGAAGACCGTTCCTATGAGAGATTTTATTATAAAGAACAATCTTAAAGCCTTATCTACAGCGATAAGATGGGATGAACAGGAGGCAAGAAAGGATGAGGAATACTTCAGTCTCAGGACGAATCCTGAGCATACAAGGGTTCATCCGATTCTCCATTTCAAAGAGCGAGATATATGGATAGCAATATTTAAATATGATATACCTTTTAACAGTCTTTATAAGCTTGGTTATCGTTCTCTTGGTGCGAGGAGTGCAACTGGCAGGGCATCAGACATACCAGCATGGATGCAGGACCTTGAGAATACTCCGGAAAGGGTTGGAAGGGGGCAGGATAAAGAGCAGGTCATGGAACAGTTAAGGGCACTGGGGTATATGTAGTTATTGCAAGAAATTCTCGAATTAATACAATACAGATATTGCTCGAAAATTTATTTAACTCGATGGGTTATTGGAAACAGCTTTATTCGTTATATCCACTAAAAATATTCCATAAACCATCAGTTAAAGGTATACTAAGGTATCAAAAAATAAATTTTCTCATAACTTTCATGCATCATGATGCACCCTTAATAAATGAAATTTTCAATTTCAAGGTAACATCTGTATTATTAAGATGGTTCAAGTTAATTTGTTCTATAAATGTTCAATATACTTAAAAAAAATAAAAAGGACAGAAAGGTAGTAGTCATAGGGATAGATGGTGTGCCATATACTCTTCTTGCAGAGTATATGAATAAGGGAATCATGCCTGAGCTATCAAAGCTTTGTATGAAAGGCAAAATTTTTAAGATGAGATCTACATTACCTGAGATCTCTTCAGTCGCATGGACGAGTTTTATGACAGGAAAGAATCCTGCTGAACACGGGATATTCGGGTTCATGGAGATAGATAGACAGAGCTATGAATATACTTTTCCAAATTTCCATTCCCTGAGAGAGAGACCTTTCTGGGAGAGAGATAATATAAAGACAATTGCCTTTAATATCCCACAGACATATCCTGCAAAAGAGATGAATGGGGTAATGGTGAGTGGGTTCGTTGCGATTGACCTTAAAAAGGCGACATATCCTGAAAGGGTTTTTAATTATCTAAGTGGAATCGGATATAGAATTGATGTAAATGCGAAACTTGCTACTGAAAATCCAGAGGCATTCTTTAAAGACCTATTTGATACATTTGAGAAAAGGAGAAAGGCTATTGAATATCTTTATAAGAATGAACAATGGCAGTTATTTATCGGAACCATTACAGAGACAGATAGGCTTCATCACTTCTTTTTTGACTCTGCATATGAAGGACAGTATTTTGAGATATTCAAAAGATTTTACAAAGAGCTTGACGTTTTTTTAGGAACTATGGCAGAGAAGGCATCAAAAGATGGTGCTGTCTTTATGACATGCTCTGACCATGGATTTGCCCCCATCAAGACAGAAGTCTACATAAATAGATGGTTAATAGAAAATGGATACCTGAAGTTGAACAGCCTGGAAGGACTGAAGGGGATAGATACTGAATCAAAGGTATTCTGTCTTGACCCATCAAGGATTTATATCCATCTTGAAGAGAAATATAAGAGAGGTAGTGTAAAAAATTCAGACTATAAAAGCATTATAGAAGAGCTAAAGGTCAAATTCTCAGATTTAAATTATGATGGGCAGGATATAATTAAAGGCATCTATCTCAAGGAAGAGATATTTCATGGTGATTATATAGATTATGGACCAGACATCTATCTACTACCAAACTATGGATTTGACCTTAAGGGAGCGACAAATAGAGAAAATATCTTTGGCATAACTCATTTCAGGGGGATGCACACATATGATGATGCCCATTTCTTCATATCAGAATCTCTACAGATTGAAGATATCAAAATAGAGGATGTAGCAGGTATTATAAGTAGATACCTTTACTAAGAATCCTCTTTTTCCTTTTTCCCTTTCTCTTCTTCTTTCTTCTCCTTCACTGCCTCTGTTATCTCAGTAAGACGCTTTACAACATGATAGTTTATAGTATTCTCTGGATATGTCCCATCTTCTCTCAATTCTCCTGCTGGAAGGTCTGTAAGTATCTCAATTCCTTCTTCAACCCTGTCTATAGGATAGATATTAAACTTACCCTCTCTAACAGCCTGAATTAACTCATTTTTTAACATGAGATGCTTTACATTTCTCCTTGGTATTATTACACCGTGACTGCCGTCTAACCCTCTAAACTTGCAGAGATCAAAGAAACCCTCTATTTTTTCATTTATCCCTCCAACAGGCTGGACATCTCCATTCTGATCCATAGAGCCTGTAACAGCGATGTTCTGTTTTAAAGGTATATTGGCAATACTACTGAGAAGTGCATAAAGTTCTGCACATGTTGCACTATCTCCTTCAACCATCTCATATAGTTGTTCAAATGTTATTGAAGCAGACAAACTTATGGGTTTCTTTATCGCATATCTACTTCCAAGATAATTAGTTATTATGAGTATAGCTTTTTCATGTATCCTTCCACTCATCTTGGTCTCTCGTTCTATATTCACAACTCCAGCCTTACCAGCATATGTCTTTGCAGTGATCCTTGAGGGTTTTCCAAAGCTGTAATCTCCTAAGTCAATCACAGCAAGGCCGTTTACCTGGCCAGTTTTCTTGCCATCAGTATCAACGATTAGGGTCCCTTCAAGTATCATCTCTCTAAGGCGCTCTTCGATCTTATTAGTCCTGTATATCCTCTCATCAATGGTCTTCTGCACATGTTCTCCATTTACAACCTTGCTATCTTCAAGAGATGCCCAGTAGCTTGCCTCTCTTACGATATCAGCGATCTCACTGAACTTTAGTGTCAACTTATCCTGGTGTTCTGCGATCCTTGAACCTACTTCAACTATCTTTGCAACACCTGTCCTGCTAAAAGGAAGTAGATTCTCTTCTCTGCAAAGGTTTGAGATAAAGAAGGCATAATTTTGGACAGCCTCATCTGTTCTTTCCATCCTGACCTCAAAGTCAGCTTTCACCTTAAATAACTCTCTGTATTCTTCGTCAAGGTTATAAAGCAGATAATAAAGAAATGGATTGCCCAATAGTATGACCTTTACATTCAATGGTATCGCCTCTGGTTTCAGGGTAGTTGTAGATATCAGTCTATACTGCTCCCAGACATCCTCTATCTTGAGCTCCTTATTCCTGATGGCACGTTTCAAGGCATCATATGCAAAGATATTTCTTAAGAGGTCGAGTGCATCAATGACGATATAACCGCCATTAGCCTTGTGGAGTGAGCCAGCTTTAATCATGGAAAAATCTGTTATGGCAATCCCATATTGTATCTTGTGCTCAATCCTCCCGAAGAGGTTGTAATAGGTTGGATTACTCTCAAAGATACATGGTGCACCTTTACAATCTTTGTTATTCACAAGTACATTTACTGAGTATCTTGTAAAAGTGGGCTCCATCTTAGGAATCTTCATTAAAGGAATTGCAGGAGCCTGTTCTTCTTGAGCCTTAAAATCTTCAAGGTGAGTGAGTATGTCCTCTTTTACATCTTCAAGATAAACTGAGATCTTATCATGTTCTCTATACTTATTCTTAAGTTCATCAATCAGATGCCCTACTGCAGAAAGAGCTGCCTCTTTTTCGAGTCTTGCGAGACGGTCCTTGACTGACTTTTCTGCTTCACGGATTATTCGCACAGCATCATTAAGTTTCTCCTGTAGAGCCTTACCGATCTCGTCTATCCTCTTCTTTGTCCTTTCATCAAGTGCCTCAAACTCTTCTTCTGTAAGTGGTTCCCCTTTTTTATTAACAGGTATGATGACGAGTCCACTGATCGTCTTCCTGACTGAAAAACCCTTCTCTTGTGCCTCTAATTCAAGGCTTGCGAATATCTCTTTCTGTTTCGCCTGAGCCTCTTCAATTATCTTATTCTTCTGTTTATCATATTCTTTTGACTCAAATACCTTTGGTATCTCCACCTTGAGGATCTTTACCAGTTCTTCCATATCTTTCTGGAAGACTATCGCCTCGCCGGGCTCTAGTGATATGGCAATCGGAGCATCAGGGTCTTTAAAATTGAAAACATAACACCAATCTTTTGGAACAGGCTCCTGCATTGCCTTTTTGGAAAGAAAAGACTTAACAGTCGTCATCTTACCTGTCCCATGCTCACCAAGAATAAATATGTTAAATCCTGAACTCTGGAGGCTTAATCCAAAATCGAGTGCATGAATCGCCCTTTTCTGACCTATCGTCTCTTTAACCTCTTTCAATTCATCTGTTGTATCGAAGGTAAAAACATTAGGGTCACAAAACTTATACAACTCATCAAAACTCAGCTTCTTATACATTTATTACCTCCTAAATAGTTACCTTTCCGTCATTCCCAGATTTAATCGGGGAATCCAGTCCCTTTTTCTGGATTGTCCGATCAAGTCGGGCAATGACGATAGAAAATGAAATCCTTTTTTTGAAAACATAGATTAGTCTTATCTACTCATTGTGTTTTCAGATAGTTCAGAAAGTTTACACGGTTTTTCCTGTAAGTTTCAACTTAATAAACAGAATAAACTGTGTAAACCCTGTAAACTATTTATGCTCTTGGATGGTATTTTGTATATACCTTTTTTAGTCTATCAGTCGTGACTTTTGTATAAATCTGTGTTGTAGATATATCAGAGTGACCGAGCATCTTCTGAACAGACCTCAAATCAGCACCGCCTTCAAGTAGATGGGTTGCAAAAGAGTGCCTCAGTGTATGAGGTGAAAGTTCAATACCCTTTTTCTTTCCCTGTGTCTTAATAGCCTGCCAGAAACGCTGTCTTGTCATGGGTCTTCCTCTACCTGTAATAAAAAGATATGGAGACTCTCTCTTCTTCAGAATCTCTAATCTCTCCTTCTTAATATAGTTCCTCAACTTTTCTATCGCCCTCATATTAATGGGAACGACCCTTTCTTTCGAACCTTTTCCTATAACTCTTATGAAACCTGATTCTAAATTAATATCCTCTAACTTGAGCGATACGAGTTCACTTACTCTTAGACCTGAAGAATAAAGGAGCTCGAGCATCACGGTGTTTCTAACAGTTACTGGTCTTTCAGTATCTTTGTCACCATTGTTTTCAAGAAAAGATTTTATCTCTGACACAGTCAGTGATTTTGGTATCCTCTCCCACTTCTTTGGTGCATGTATATTTTCTGAAGGGTCTTCTTTTATGATGTCTTCAATAATAAGATATTTACAAAATCCCTTGATTGAAGATATAAATCTGCATATGCTCGATATTGAATAACCCTCTTTTCTTAATGTCTCAATAAAGTCAACTATATCAGACCTGTTGAATGATACGAAGTCTTTCTTATTAAGCAAAAGAAAATTGTGAAATTTCTTCAGATCCATTGAATATGATTCAATAGTATTTCTGGAAAGCCCTTTTTCTACTGAAAGGAATGTAAGGAAATTATTTAGAAGTTCCACAGGGTAATTAATTCTATCGGTCACTGGCCTAAATTTTTTGACCAGTGACCGATGAATAATAGTAATCCTTACTTCTTCTTTGGTGCTTCTGGAGCAGGTGCTGGAGGTGGGGTAAATTTTCTCTCGTCCATACTATCAAATACCTTCATCGCTGCTACATCTTTTGGTGTTGCCTTTGATGCATGACAAAGTGCACAAAATTCAGCCATCTTTGCACCCTTTGATGTATCAACTCTCAGATACATATAATAGGGGTTTGATGGATGGGGGTCATGACAGCCAACACACTCCAGCTTTCCATCTCTTAAAAAGATTGCTGGCACATTCGCAACCTTCGGGCTCGGTGTAACTCCATAAGGATGGCTATGGGCTGCAGAGACTGCAAGTATACCCAGACCACCCCTTTCAACAGTCTCATGACATCCGAGACAGAGTGAGGTAGTGCCAGTGAATGCCTGCTTGGTCCTCGGGTTGATTGCCTTCTTGTTTGGTTCAACTGCGAAGATAATTTCTCCTTTTGCATTATGAATACCATGACAACCTGTACAGTTTAGACCATCATGACCACCATATGCAAAGGCAAGAGCAGGCAGAACAAGAGTTAGAACACATACACCAAAAATCCTTAGTAACATTCTACATCCCCTCCTTTCAAAAATTTTCCTGTATTATACATAAAAATAGATTGCAATATCATAAATTATATAAATCTATTGATTAAAATTTTATATCTTTTATTTTCTGACCCGGTATATCTCCTTCATCTCGTCTGTATAACTACCATCTTCATTATATATATAAAATGGTCTTTCAACCTTTAATCCTATCCTCCCCCCTTTAACCGCCTCAAGTAATATCATCTTTGCCTCTGATGAAATATTAGAATAAACAAACCTCAGTCTTTTAGGTTGCATGTCCCATTTTTTAAGTACCTCAAAAAGCTCAGATAATCTATATGGATGATAAACAATACATAACCTGCCTTTTATCCTTAATAGAGATGCTGATGTTTCAATGAGTTCATGGAGTTTCAGTTTTATCTCGTGCCTTGCGATAGCCTTCTCTTCCCCTTCACTGAGCAAGCCACTTTTTACCTTTCTGAAAGGAGGATTTGAGACAAGAAGATCAAAATCATGATGCGTATTGTTTAATGAGTGAAGAGTTCTCAAATCACATCTTATTATCCTGACTCTCTCATCAAGATTGTTCAGAGAGATGTTCTTTTCAGCAAGTCTTGCAAGGGATTCCTGTATCTCAAATAGTGAGACCTGAGCATGTGGGTATTTCTTGGCGAGGAGGATACCAACAATACCTGAACCAGCTCCAAGATCACCTATTTTATTTACATACTTAAGATTCACAAAATCATATAAAAGGAGAGAATCTACTGAGAACCTGTATCCTTTTTTATGTTGATACAATTTAATATCACGTATGCTATCAAGAGTTATGTCCACAGTTCATATGATCTTAGATATTCCACTATATTCATCACCATTAGGATCCATTGTCTTGCCATATATATCTATACCATAAAACCTGAATACAATATGTGAAGGATCAATAGTCCCATCTGCAGATGAATTCTGTGTAATCTTAAAAGTAAGATGTGCAGTCAAAGATTCTGTGTCATAAACTACTCTCAATGGAAATGGTGAAATCTTTACCTCAGTTGATGGTATCGGAAGTCCCCAATTATATGCCCCTCCAGATGCTATACCAGATGCCCTGCTTATTCTCCAATTGTATGGGTTCTGGACTGATGCTGGATCCATATCTTTACTAAAAATAAAATTCATTACAAATTCCTTTGAAGAGTTTGGTTCTGATAAAGAAGAACTGAGCTCAGTTAGAGGAGTTTTTGGACCTAAAGATGTGTTGAAACCACTATAAGTATAAACACCAAGGAATCTCGGTAAAGAAATCTCATAAATATAATCAGTGACTAAACTTGCGAGATTCTTATCATAGTTTCTTAGAATCTTAACCTGCTCTTTTGCCTTATCTATCTCTCCCTTGTCAGCATAAGCATAAGCAAGATCTGCATATGCATAGAAGAAATCCTTATTAATTTTTATTGAATGATTGAACTCTTCTATCGCCTCATCATATTTTCCTTTTTTACTGTAAACTAGACCCAAACCATAATATCCATGATAGTCATTTGGTGATAGACTGATTATTCTTTTGAAAATATCTTCTGCATCGTCATAGCGTTCTGTTGCAAGATAGACCTGACCTAATGAATAAAGAAGAGTAGTAGAACTGGGATCTAACCGGAGAGCCATCTTATACTCACTCTCTGCCTCTGTGTATTTGTCCAGACTGTAATATAAATTTGCTAATTTACTATGAATATCTCTATCAGAAGGTGCTAATTCAAGATATGATTTGTATGCCTTTATTGCACCTTCATCATCATTCAATTTTAAACAGGTTGTAGCGAGAAAATCGTATGCCTTTAATGCATTCTCTGATCTTGGAGACAAACCAATTGCCCTTTTAAATTCCTTTACTGCATCTTTATAATCCTCTTTCAGGTATAAATCAACACCTCTTGTAAGGGCTATATCAGACAGTGCATCTAATTGATTTGTCTGCTGATTAGCGATTGAAAACAGGTTTATTGCATTAATCCCTGAGATAGGATTCACTTCTACCATCTTTTAACATAATCATTTCTCTATTCTTATCGTATTTATTTAAAAATACTTTACAGGATATCTGTCCAAAATAAGTTTTTAGAAAAACTTCATACTCTTTTTTACACACCCCTTCACCCCTCTTTTTAGAAGGGAAAGGATAATGTAAATGCCTTTTATTGAAACAATGAATTCCACATATCCCCTCTATTAAGAGGGGATTAAGGGGTGTGTTAGGTTT
>JBNAVX010000069.1:0-13384 GCA_049700155.1 Thermodesulfovibrionales bacterium | reverse complement strand
TCCTTTTTTTGAAAACATAGATTAGTCCTATCTACTCTTTGTGTTTTCATATTTTTATTTCTTTTTTATGAAACTTTTGGCATTACCCATTTTATATCTCAATTTAATTATGTTTCAAAATTATGAAGAAGTAATGACGGAACTATGAAGATGTGGTGAATTTTATTATGCTATTAAGGTTATAATTTATTATATCTGCCATATTAAAGGGGGTGATACACTGGACATACCTATTAAGAATTAAATTGAAGCATAAACCATCATAAGGAGGAAGGGAAAATGAAAAAGTTTACAAGTTGTTTAACTTTATTGCTTGTATTTCTAATATTAAGTATTTCCTCTTCAGAGGCAGCCACAGAGATAACATCACTTCCTTATACAATAAACTCTCCTGGTTCTTACTACATCACAAAAGACTTGTCATCAACAAAACATGGAATCATAGTAAACAAGAACCATGTGACAATAGACCTGAGGGGGCATAGTATCAAAGGGTCTAGTAGTGGGGGCTACCATGGTATTTACATGAACGGTAGAACAAATGTAGAGATAAAGAATGGGACTATTAGGAACTTCGGCTTGAATGGTATTTATGAAGAAAGCGACTCTGGCAATTCCCATAGAATTATAAATGTTAGAGTAATTGGAAACAAAGGCTATGGCATATGTCTCGATGGGAATAACCACCTGATTGAAGCATGTACTGTCTCATACAATGGTTCATATGGTATTTATGTCGGCAATGGTTCTAAGGTGAGTAGTAACACTGTATATAGCAACGAGGGTTACGGTATATATGTTGGTGATCGCTCAACAGTATTCAGCAACACTGTGTTTGAAAATGGGGACATCGGTATTTACGCTGCCGATGGCTCTACAGTGAGTGGCAACACTGTAAGCGATAATGGATGTTCTGGCATCCGCACTAGCACTGGATGCACAATAAGTAATAACACAGCAGACTTTAATGGAAGTGCAAGCAATTGTTTATTTAGTGGAAAATATGGCATTTATACCGCAGGGGGCGCAACGATAATTAATAACACTGTACGCGGTAACGAGGGAGATGGAGTTTTTACCAGTGGTGGATCTATAGTAATTGGTAACACTGCAAGCTATAATAATGGAGATGGCATTAATACTGAAGATGGTTGTACTGTGAAGAACAACGCTTCTTATTATAATCAGAACTATGGTATAGAACTTGGTGCTTATAACCTCGTGGACGGAAACACTGCTTATAATAACAACACTAATATTAAGACATGTGCAACATGCACTTTCGGGACCAATTGTGCACCGTAAAATGCTTTATCTGTAGATAATAGGCGGTGGTTGTTAACCACCGCTTCCTCAATCCTTGAGCATGGAGAAAGCCATTCTGGACAACTCCTTTTTTATGCCGATTAAGATTTCTATCGTCCTTTCTCAAGGAAAGGTTTTACAACACTCTTAGGTCGTTGCTATATTACAAATAGAAATTAATAGATTAGTTAATTTGTTCCCCAATTCCTGAGAAGAAGTTATTGTTAGTGTTATAATTGCGAATATCTTATGAAAATGCATTTCAGTAGATATTTTTTAAAATATGTTGTTTTTACATTATGTCTTTTTACTATAAATATGTTTTTCTTTCTAAAAACATCTTCAGGAACTATTACATCTTCAATAAAAACAAATACTAATGATAAAAAAATATCAAGTCAACTACACACAGAGGGTCTCAAATTGTATAACCAGAGAAAATACAAAGAGGCAATAGAGATCTGGCTTAAGGAACTAAAACTTGATCCCTCCAATGCAAATACTATGAATAATATTGGGATTAGTTATAAAGATATGGGAGATTATATTACTGCAATCAAATACCACAAAAAAGCGATAAAGTTAAACCCAAAATTTGGGCATGCATACTATAGTATTGGATTGGCTTATATGTTGAACAAAAACTATAAGGATGCTATAGATTCTTTCTGTAAGTCTATAGAGCTTAATTACAGACCAGGAGTGTCATATTACAATCTTGGTTTAGCATATCAAAACCTTTATAACTTTGAAAAAGCAGCCTTAGCATTTACTAAAGCAATAGAGCGAGGATACTTTCAGAATGGTGAGTGTTATTTTGCGCTGGGACAATCGTCTTTTATGCTCAATAAATATGATAAATGTCTTGAAGCAATGAAGAAAGCTGAGAATATGAATCCAAATTTAGAAGGTGTTCATTACTATAAAGGTCTTTGCTATAAGAATAAAGGATTTTGTTAAAAGCATTGCATGAATTTAAAACAGAGCATAATTATGCTGATTCTCCGTTTAAAGAAATAGCAGATGATGAAGCAAGGTTAATCTTCGACATGACTGAAGATGCAGGATGCAAAGATGTAGATGCTATTATTTACCTTTTCACTGGTTTGGTTCCAATTGGTTTTCTCTTGTTAATGCGTGGCAGAAAACCATTTCTCAAGTTAGATTGGAAAAAGGCATTTACTTTTTCAATATTTATGTTATTTATTCCCATGCCAGTTTTCATGGTTGCCATAGTTGGGGTTGCACCATCAATAACGATATTAAGGATGGGTATTGGTATGTCTTTTAGTATAGTGGGTAATGCTAAGATTATCGGTTTCTTTATAGCTTTTCTACATTACATTTTTTCTATTGCTCTGAATTATTTTATTGTGTGCATCTTATATAGCTTTATAAAGGGCAAAAAAGCATTTTGGATAATTAATGGCTTTCTTTTGTGCGTTATTCTTTTCACACCAATGGCATGGCTTGGCGATGTAGGAGGAGGTAGACATGTGGCTTATAGTGGTTTGGATTTTCTAAAAAAGTTAATCGTTGATAAAGGAGGTAAATAAATACTTACAAAAACCGAATAGCCCTTGTAGATGATAAATATAGTAAAAAATTTTCACTGAAAGTATTAAAAAGTATCAATTTCCTATTGACTACCCACAAAAGGGAAACTATAATTATGCCGTGAAATTTCTACCCTGTTTAATCCTATGGGTAGATAAAGGTCTTTAATCTTTTTAGTAACTCTACAGGGGGCATATGTGTAAAGTAAGCTCATTTTGGGTTTAGAAAAAACCTAAATGGGCTTTTGTGTTTTTTTTGGAAAGGAGACGAATATTATGAATAAAAATTTAGTGTATTTAGTTTTGGGGATACTCCTGATTTGGGGTCTTATGGGCTGTGAGATAAAAACCCCTGAAATAAGAGGAGTGGTTTTAGATGAAGAGACAAAACAACCCGTGGAGGGGGCGTGGATAACTGCCACATTGGGAATTAAGACAAAAACTGTAGGAGGTGATGTCCACAATTATCTATCTGTAGAACAACCCCATACAAGGACGGATAAAAATGGCAGATTTTTAATTCCATCAAAGAAATTCAAAAAGCCTTCTTTCCCTGCGGGGTTTGGGACTGATATAGAGACCTTTGGAGTAGGAGCAAGTACAGTTGATGATAGAGGTGGAGATATCGATTTAAGAAACTTTTTAGGAAAAGACAGAGCCGAGGTAACTATTTATGTCAAACCTGAAGAAAGGACAGAAAGTGAGTATTTTTCACATCTCCAGACACTGTATAACTATTGTATAACTGGTCGTTTTTTTGTTGAAGTCCCAGCAGTAGAAGGGGGGTGTGATGAGTGGGAACTAGAGTACGCGATTAGAAAGCATGAGCGGTATTTAGAAAATTATCCGAAAATAGAAGAAACTAGATCTCACTATAGCATAATCCTTGAGCAATTGGGTCTCCTCTGTGAAAAGAAAGGAGAATTTGAAAAAGCGATAATAAACCTAAAGAAAGCAAAAGAGACAAGATTTTTCCGCCCACAAGATTTGAATAATGAGATTAAAAGAATTCAACAAAAACTCAAAAGATAAAGAAAGGGTATTGCTATGATTAATAGAATTCCTTCTATTGTTTTTTCATTTGCATTGGTAATTTCTTTAATCTCTTCTTCAGAGGGGTTTGATAATAATCCAAATTGGGTTGACCCAAAAGATAAAAGTAAAGGGCAAAAAGAATACACGAGGGGAAAAGCCGTTCAAGGTGAATATTTTGGAGGCCATGATACCCTTACTGCAGAGGGAATGCTCCTGAAAAAGGAAGTACATAAAGGTGAAAAACCTTTTGAAGATTTTGCTGATATATCCCTTCCTTCTCTTCGTGCTGGTGCTCATGATGAGGATACGAATAAGTGGTTAAACTGGTATATTAACGACCCTCCTATTGGTCCTAATGGTTGGGGTAATTTCTTTCAGCATTTTTATAATCCTAATACAGGTAAAGGGCTCAAAGGTTTTTGTAACTCTGCTATCCAAAGATCAAAAGATTATTCAAGAGAGATAAAAAACATTTTATGTAAATCAAAATTTTTTTCATAAACAAATAAAGAGAAAAACAAACTTTATGATTATTTTGGCAGGCAATTACACCTACTTCAAGATATGGCTGTGCCATCGCATACAAAAGATGACATACATGTTTTTACAAAACCTTTTGAGAATTATGTAAATAATCACTGGAGTGAAATAGTCAATTTTGACAGTTTCAAAGAAGAAGTTAATGTAGAAAAGTATCTTAGCTCAAGTTGTGCTAATAGCTCGCAAGAAATAGATAAGCTAATGTTTGACTTAGCTACAATAAGCCGTAAATATCCTAATGAGGAAGAACTTTATGATGAGTTTAAGGATGAACAAGGGAAAATTTATCGCATACTTAATGATGAAAAACTTATGAGAAATGTGAAAGAACTTGTTCCTAAAGCAATAAATCATACAGCTTGTTATATAGATTCCATATATAATAATGTAACTAATCCTAATCTATATCTATCCGATTGCAATATATCATATCTTAGTCTTTTCGGTTTATTTAATCCCGGTGGTGATCATCCAGATGACAGGTTTGATGTCAGCGATGAATTTTACTGGGAAAAGGAGTTTGGACTTTTTGAATTAGACTTAACAGATCTTTACCTCAGGACAGCTATTAAAAAAGGTAAGATCGGCGTTTGGTACAAAAAGAGGTTTATGGAAACATTTATAGAAGGAAGAACAAAGTATAAAGATGCTCCTCAAGAAACTAAGGAACAAATAGAGGCAGAGTTACAAGCTATAAGTGAGAAACTTGAAGAAAGAAGAAATCAAATACAAATTGACTGGAAGGGGGCTCCTGATGTAGCACTCTTAACACAAGGTTTTTATGATTCAGCAATCTCTTTAATGTTGAAGTTTAATGAACCTGTTGCTTTTATAGGATTGGATTTTGATCCATCTATACTCAAAGACCATCCTGTGATGATTGTGCCTTCAGGAGGACTTTATGGTTTAGAAAACTCTGAGATATTGAGGGCTAAGTTTGCAGAATATGTCAAGAATGGTGGGATACTCATTGTCTTTGCACAACAGCATGGTTATGAGTTTTCAATTCTTCCAGTCCCACAAGAGATAGATGGCACATATAAAACAGTAAAAGGATATGGTTGGACTGAGGTGTCAGTCTAATTCTTCGTACATAGACACCTATCATCAAATCCTTTCTGGTCAGAGCAGATATACTCCATCTCTGAATGTTGACGGTTATTTCACAGACTACCCATCAGATACAGTTGTGATTTTAAGAAGGACTTCTAATGGACAACCATCTATGATTATGTATGACTATGGCATGGGTAAGGTAATAGTGAGCAACATGTATTCAGATTGGGCTTCTGGACATTCTCAAGCCTCAAAAGAAGAGATTTCACTGGTCAGGGATATGATTTCATGGGCAAAAAAGCCTGCGATACTCCCTGAGATAAAACCCGGTGAGACAGTATCAGTGACAGTGACTGTGATGAACAGTACAGATAGCGATGCTTCATCTGTGAAGCTTCTGGTTTATGACCCGGACAGGAAAAATCTAATCTCAGAACAGACAATAACAATTCCTATTTTATCAGGACAATCTGCTGAAATTCCTGTTTCTTATTCTTCTGCTACAACCTCAGTTTTGGGAATCTATCATATTGATTATGAGCTATATAATGCACAAGGCGATATTATTCAACCAGAGTGTGAAATAGATTCTGGTAGATTTGTTATAAGTAAACAATTAGCAAATCCATATAAAAGTCCTGATTTTAGTTTTTCTGTGAATTCCGATAGCGAATACTACATTTATGGTTCAGATGCAGTATTTACTGTGACTGTATGGAACAATACTGACACGGATAGGACAGTTACTGCAAAGTATTGTATGCCGCATCAGTATCTTGATACAGGTGACCCTCAATATGGAGGATGGGCAGGAAGACCTGATTTAAGGATAACAAAAACACTTTTTGTTCCAGCAAATAGTTCTGCAAGTTTTACCCATGTTATGCATGATGCAAGGGCTTCGATGGATAGGTTCTGGGCAAGATTTTATGACGAGACTGACAAAGAAATAGGACTTGCGACAAAAGGCTTTTTTGTAGTTAAACCCTCAGCAGAAGTCAATATTCAAACAGATAAAACCCTTTATGCCAGTGGCGAGACTGTAAAAATGACCTTGAATTTAATCAACAAGATAAAAATAGGATATACAGCCAATGTGGAGATTAGTATCATGAGTCCATCTAATATCCTTACTTATTCTGATGCTCTTTCTATAAATATCCTTCCTAACGGAGTATCTACTCAAAGCTTAAATTTTTCCTTGCCCTCAAACTCAGAAAAAGGAAGTTATATAGTAAAAGCAGAAACATGGTATGAAACAAATATGATTTCACTAACTACAACAAGATTTGAGGTAGTTCAAAGCAAGATTTCGATTGCACCAGATTTACCTGCTACTTTATCAGCAGGACCTAATATAATTTCTTTTGTATTAAATAATATCGGCAAAATAGATATATCCTCAGGAATTTTTAATATACATGTTAATAGCCCCTCTCAAAATATTGTTTTTTCTGAAAGCAAATCTTTTGTATTAGCCAGTGGTGAGAGCAAAATCCTAAATGTCTATATAAATATTCCTTCTCTTGAATTTGGAACATATACTTTGACATATAATCAATCTGACGAAACAGGAACAGTAAATTCTGGAAAAATCTCCATTATTAATAATGCCACCATTAATTTTTCTCTTGACAAACCATCTTATAGAAAAAGAGAGACTGCAAATCTGGATATAAATCTTATGAATACAGGGAAATTTAATATAGAAAATGTTACTTTGTCAGTTTCTATGCCAGATGCTGGTTATACAGATACAAGGATTATTTCAATTTTTCCAAGTCAAAAAACTCAAATCACATATTCAATTCCAATCTATGATACTATAACCCCGGGAGAGCATAATGTATATGCAACATTAGCATTACCATCTGGAAATTCAATAGTTCAAAGAGAAAGGTTGATCGTCCAACAGTCATCATTAAGCATTAATCACATAAGCACATCTTCTCTTTCATCAGGAGATGCTTTAGATGTGGTTATTGAAAATACTGGTGGAGTGGATACATCTTTTAGTTCATATATCTATCTTGTAGATAGGACTGATACTTTGTTAGATGAAAAAGCCATTACTGGGCTTATAATGGCAGGTGGTCAGGAATCTCTAACCTATTTACTTCCTGATCAATTACAGGAAGGTATTTATACATTATGGATAGAGCTTCTGGATAATAAAACCAACAATATCACAGCCAGGACATTTTCTTTAGATGTTTCTGGATTAAAAGGAATCCTTTCACTCAAAACAGATAAGGATATATATCTTTTTTCTGCAGAAGCGACCACAACACTATCCACTATCATTAATCAAAATAAACCAATTACAGATGGCAATCTACATCTGGAGATTGTATGTGCAAATTCATCTTCTCCTTCAACAGATTCCTTTCATGTCATTATAGAAGATGAAGAGTTAGGCATTCTTCATTTTTCTGATTATTTTAGCTCTCAAGAATTAGCCCTACCTATTACACCAGATCAATGGGGAGGTGCATACATAGAGATTTTGCATAAAGGGAATAAAGGTTTAATAGATTACCTTGCCCTTAGAGACAGTAACGGAAATCTATACACTCCAAGTTTTGTGGGTGTGCCTGATAAATATGACCATACATCAAAGGTGCAGGCAATAGATAATGTAGCTGCTGATGTGACAGGACAAAAATTTGGTGCACGGTGGGATGGATTACTTTCAGGGGTTTTCTATACCCTGATAATAGTGGCAAAAGAAATACAGGATTGTGGTCTTTTATGGCAGAAGGATGTTGTTATCAATCAGGGAAGTGGTATTACTGAAGATATCAATATCTCAGCAGGTATCCTCGGACACATAGGCAAATTTTATCTGAAAGGCAGGCTGACCAATAAATTAAATCAGACTATCGCCTCATCTGAGTATCCATTCTATATTGTAGAGGGTAATTTGATTCTATTGCTCAATATAGATAAAAAGGTTTATAAACCGGGTGAAACTGTTTATATAACTGGAAGGATAGAAAACAGGTCAGCGGTCGCAGCCTCAACATTAACTTTACAGCTTTCAGCAAATACTCAGACTATATATACTGCCACATTTGATTTGCCTGTTGATGGTTCATATCCATTCACAGTTGCAACTACTGCAGATGCTGATGGGGTTGTTACTCTAACTGGCACAGTAAGTAAAAATAATATTATTCTGGCGTCAATAACTGACCAGTATGAGGTGTCCAGCCCTATTTTAGACGTCTTCCTTGATGTATCTGAGGTTAAAGGGAAAGAACCATTTACCTTAAATCTGTGGATGTGGAATTGGGGAAAGGTAGAAACAGATGTTGTCATAAAAATCATAAGCAATGGTGTAGAAATAATAGATGAGAAACAGATAATAATCCCCCCAGAGGAATCCAGACTACTTCAATATACCCAGCATATTACCAAGGACACCTCATATATATTAGAGATAACAGGTGATATTAAACAGACAATAACTCAGACTGTAATATATGGTGAGGCAGTTCAAATATATTTTGGAAGAGGCAACCTAGATTTAGGATTGTACCCTGAAGGAGAAATTTTGATACCTGTTACTATAGTGAATACAGGACAGCTTGATAGTATTTTTACTATAAACTATAGCCTCCAACCTTCAGGTTTAATACAATCAAAGACCTATTATATTGAAAAGGGTAAAAGTATAACCGATACCTTATATTATGACCTCACTGAAGGAGATTACCAGCTAATTGCTAATTGTCAACTCCCTGCTTCCAATGCTCAAGCAAATTTCTTGGTAAGAAAGGAAAACAAGGTAGAGATGATGGTCTCTACAGGATCACAAACAAATGGATTCATTCCTGTAACTGTTAATCTTTCAAATAACGGTTACAACGATATTAATGGCAGTATAAATCTTAGTGTCTCAAAGTCAGATTTAGAGCAAAAAGTATGGAGCGGCTTTCAGACAATTACTCAACTTTCATCTCAAGACTCTCAGTCTTTTACTTTTAAAATTGACCCTTCTCCTATTCATCCGGGTAACTATACACTAAAAGCTGAATTTATTAATTCAAGCGGACAGCAATTAGGAGTTGTTACATCACCACTTACTATTTATGGTCCAATGTTCCAGATAACCCAATTTCCACCATATGATACTTTTACAGCTGGCGGTGAGGCAATCTTTATCTTCAAAGTCAAAAACACAGGCGACAAAGAAGGCGACTTTGAGTTTAATTTTAAAAATTATGATCTAATAGATTCTACAAAGAAGGAATGGCTGAAACCTGATGAAGAAATATCTTTGACTTTTAGTTTTATGTTACCTGTTGATCTGGAAGAGAAAGATTATTATGCAGATTACGAATTAAAAAGCCATGCAATAGGAACAAAAGGTCAAGTGAAGTACCGTCTTGAGGGAATAAATCTTGATGTAAATGCAATACTTGACAAACAGGTTTACCATGCTGGTGATACAGCACATCTTATGATAGACATCAGTCAACAGTCATCAGTCAGCGGTCTAAATTTATTCGTAAGGGTAAATTATGCAGGATATGAAAACCAGCAATCCTTTAATCTAAATGAAAGTCAGACTTTAACCTTTGATATACCTTTAACAGAGATTACAGGTGAAAAGCTTTTCTATGGCATATACCATGAATCAGGAAGGTCTTTACATTTGAACTCCCTGTATGTTTACAGAGAAAACGATGTATTAACAATTATTACAGACAAACAGGTTTATAATCCGGGTGAGACAGTTATGATAGCAATCAGCAGTCAGCAGTCAACAGTCAATGGAACGATGACTTTAACATCTGTAAATTATGAAGAGATATTCAGTTTTTCAGGCTCAGCCCAAAAAAGTTTCATTTTACCAGCAACAATGACCTCTGGTACTTATTTTATAAATGTTGAACTAATTACTCCTGAGTCAGAACTTTTAACTGCATCTCTTCCATTTGATGTAGCAGGCATCTCTGTAAAAATAAAAGAAGCAACTCTTGATAAACCAAAATATAACTCTTCAGATACTTTAAATCTAAGCCTTATTATTGAAAGTAACAAGAATCTATCCTCAACCTTAAAGTCGTGGGTAGTTGACCCAGAAGGAAAATATATAGATGCTGGTGAAAAGGATCTTAATCTTTCTTCTTCAGATAATTTCCTCATCATTCATAAATCTTCACTTAATACTGATGTTAGTGGTATCCACCGTATTGTATATGCAATATATATAGGAGACTTAATACTTTCTTCAGGTTCTGAAGTCTTTGATGTTGGAGATGCAATTCTGACAGGAATATCAACTGACAAAACTGATTATCCATCAAACACAGAACCTGTGAATGTAAATATAAGTATGTTCGGAACTGTTGAATCAAACCTCGACCTTTTACTTGATGATAGATTAATAAGTACTAATACAGTCTCACTAAATGGTTTTTATTCTCTCATTATAAACATTGGCACAGTGGAACCAGGTCTCCATAAATTAAAAGCTATACTTACTAATAGAGGCATAAGAAGCACAAAGGAGATGACCTTTACATATGCATTGAGCTTCCTTGATTCAGATATGGATGTAATGCCTGATGAATGGGAGACTGCTCACGGTCTCGATCCTTACAGACCTGATGCCAACTCAGATTTGGATAATGATGGATTAACGAATCTTGAGGAATACCAGCATAATACAAATCCAGTTAATCCTGACACAGATAAAGATGGTATGCCAGATGGATGGGAGGTCATGTATGGTCTGAATCCTGATTCAGATGATGCCTTATATGATAAAGACGGTGATGGGTTCAGCAATCTTCAGGAATATCAGAGTGGTTCAAATCCTGCTGATCCAGCCAGTGTCCCTAATCAGCCTCCTGTTGCTAATGCAGGGAAAGACATGAATGTTATTACAGGCACAACTGTAACTCTAAATGGAAGTGAAAGCTATGACCCTGAAGGCTTATTGATAACATTTCTGTGGAGATTCGTTGAAGTCCCTGTTAATAGTAGTGTTACAGATGCATCACTTTCAGATAAGACCAGTGCGATGCCAGTTTTCATACCTGATAAAAGCGGCATTTACAGGCTTGAACTAATTGTAAGCGATGGTCTTCTTGAAAGCTCTCCTGATGAGGTGATAATTACTGCTTCAACCCATAATGTTGCTCCAAATGCCAATGCCGGACATGACCAAAATGTAGTTACAGGAACTACTGTAAATCTTGATGGCAGTGGAAGCATTGACCCTGATAATGGTCCTGAACCCTTGTCTTATCTCTGGAGTTTTAGTTCTGTCCCGAGCGGTAGCAGTCTCACCGACAGCTACATAGCTAACAGGGATGAGGTATCTGCCAGCTTCATACCTGATATAGATGGTTCTTATGTCATCAAGCTTACTGTAAGTGATGGTGAATTGGCATCATTGGATACTGTAAATATATTTGCTACTACTCCCAATGTGCCCCCTAATGCCGATGCAGGAGCTGATATAACTGTTTATTCAGGTCAGACTGTAATCCTTGATGGCTCAGCAAGCAATGACCCTGATAATAGACCAATGCCTCTCAGTTATAGATGGAGGTTCGTTGCTATACCTGAAGGAAGTCAGCTTACCAATGATGACATCTCAGAAGCAGATACAGCTTCACCATCATTCGTCCCCGATATCTCAGGTACCTATGTCTTAGAAATCATGGTAAGTGATGGAGTCGATTCATCTTTTGATAATGTAGCAGTGACAGTAATAGAAAAGGCAATCCTCTGTTCAAATCTTGGCAATGACCCAAAGCCATCCGTACTTGATCAGGATATCTTCAAGTTCTATGGAATCAAAGGGGAGACAGTGAATATAACATTAGATTCTGAACCAGCAGAAGCAGGCTCAGGAAAACGGGCAACCATTATTCTGACAGATAATATCAAGGGGACATTGTTTTTAAAGATTGACCGCAGTGAACTACCTAATGAAATTTTTGCTAAGTTACCAGCAACAGGTGAATATCTCATTATTATTTCAGAACAGCCGAAAATAGCAAAGAGCGAAAGATATAGAGGAGCATACTGTCTCAATCTTAAAGCATCTCAAGAGACGATGCAGACACTGAAACCAGCTTTATGGGTAGAGTAGCAATAGCATTGCGGTTTTTGTTTTTACCTTACTAATTTGTTATATTTAGAAAATAATATTTTTGGATAGTTAACAATGGCACGAAAACTTAAAATCTATTTGAAGATCCTGCTCATATAGCGGTTGCAACAGTCTATTCTCTTGATGTGCTTGTGAGTTGGAACTTTGAACATATTGTCAAGCTAAAGACCAAAAGAGAAGTCAATCTCGTAAATGTATTGTTAGGCTATAATCAATTAGAGATTGTTGAGCCAACAATGCTCTAAAAACTTAAAGATGGAGGTGTCTGAAATGGCTTATTTTAGCGAATTCTACCAGATAGAAGTGCGAGATGAGATCGTGAGAGAATTTACTAACTCTAAAGGTGAAATAGATGATATGATGGCGGGTCTTCATGAAATTAGGGTGAGAAAAGCAGAAAAAAATATAACTTAAAAGAATTAGCTGAGAAGGTAAAGTCAACAAGTACTGTAGGTTCGGGTCTTAAAATTTAACTAAATGACCTTAATACACTAGAAATTAACAGTAAGTGCATGCCCAAAAGCTTGTTTTGCTTTTCATAAGACCAAAGTGTACAACAGATTAAGACTACCAATATCAATGTTATCCCTGAACCAGTTATAATTCTTCTGGGTGGTATTGGTCTGGCAGGGATAAAGAATAGATTCCATATATCCCCTCTATTAACCCACTTAATTCATAAATTTATGAGTGAAGCTCCCTGACTAAAGTCGGGGCTTCACTTTCTTTGAGGGGCATAGCCCCTCAAACTCCCAAA
>JBNAVX010000068.1:9649-13722 GCA_049700155.1 Thermodesulfovibrionales bacterium | reverse complement strand
CTTCGAAAGAATTTAAATCCGCTCAAATACTGCATCTGCCAAGAATTTTATGAATGATATGGGTTAGCGCTAATTAAATCATGAACCGTATTGTGCCTGTAAAAATAATATAAGAAAGTTTATAGATAATAAATAATGGAACAAATTAATAGAATAGCGTATGTTAAAATATTTTGTTTATAGTTCAATATGAAGATAATCTATAAATCTATATTGAAAGAATTAATTTTTATCTTCCTGATATGTCTCGCCTTTCTTAATTTTATCCTGATGATGGAAAAGGTTCTAAGGCTCAGCAGACTTTTATCAGGAACAGGTATTTCACTCATTGATATGATAAAAATCTTTTTATATATACAGCCTCAATTATTAATATTAACCATTCCAATGGCATTTCTACTTGCAACTCTTCTAACCTTTGGACGACTCAATCACGACAGTGAGATAGTAATTTTAAGGACGACAGGCATGAGCTTCAGGGATATTTCAATGCCTGTGTTTGTGCTTGGTATCCTTTGTTTCCTTTTCAATTTTACTGTAAGCCTTTATCTTGGTCCTAAAAGTAGCCAGAAACTGAGAGATGAAATAACAAAAATTATCACTGTACGTACCCCATTAGCGATTGAAGAAGGCACTTTCAATACATCCTTTAAAGATATCGTCTTCATAATAAAAGAGAAACTTTCAAGTGATAAATTCAGAGGTGTCTTTCTATATGATGGAAGGAATAAGGCAGAACCAAAAGTGATGCTGGCACGAGAAGGAAAGATATCTATATCAGAGGGACTTCAGACAAACTTTTTTTTGAAAGATGGATATATTCACATTGCAAAAGGAGAGAAGATTACAGAAATATTCTTTGAAAAGTATAACTTTGTAATGAGACTCGAAACAGAGCTACCATCCAGAAAAAATTCTGAACTTTCCTTTGAAGAACTTATAAGTGAGATAAGGAAACAGGTTCCACAGATTTCTTCTCTGCAACTTGAATTGCACAGAAGATTGTCATTGCCCTTCTTATGTATTGTTTTAATCTTTTTAGGTCCACCTTTATCTATGATAGCTGGAAAGTCAGGAAGGCTTGGCGGTCTCTCAATAGGATTAGGGGTCTTTACTGCTTATTATATACTACTCATATATGGGGAAAATCTGGTAAGGGCTGGAAAGCTGCCCCACTATGCCGGTGCATGGGGACCGACTATCATCCTGATATTATGTTCAATTTGGCTCTTCAGAAGAGAAAGTAAGAGATAGGTCCATGTTAACAGTCCAGAGATATTATCTAAGAGAATTTCTAAAGCTTATATCTCTGATAAGTATTGGACTTGCCTTTATCTTCAGTATATTTGACCTGATTGACAAAATAGATGAATTTATCCCATCCAAACCTTCTCTTAAAAATCTTCTGCTATATACTGTATTTAACTTTCCGAAATATCTTCTCTATCTCTTACCTGTTGGTATCCTTACATGTAGTCTGTTCATATTCAGCCAGGCGTCACGCAATAAAGAACTTGTTGCTATAAGGGCTGCCGGGGGAAAATTAAAGTCTATCTTTCACCCCTTTATAATCTCAGGCATACTAATAACAATTTTTGCTTTTATTACAGGAGAAATAATAGTCCCTGATTTTTCAAGAAGGTCAAATGAATTAAAAAACGCCATCAAAAATAAAGAAAAAAAATTTATGTTTAAAGATGGGACATTATGGTTAAGGGCAAAAGATGGTTCTCCTGTGAGAATAGAACTATACATACCAGATATGAAGCTTGCTAAAGGAGTAAGTATTTTCGTGTTTGATAAGGATTTTTTGAAGGAGAGGATAGAGGCTGAAGAGGCAAAGTGGGAAGAGGATCAGGGTTCAAAAGGTCTATGGAGACTAAAAATGCAATTGTTTATAACATTACAGACAAGAAGATAGACAGTGTTACAGAGTTAGATTATCCTTATCTAGAATCACCAGATTTTTTCAGTGAAGGGATTAAAAAGCCTGAAGAGATGGGTATAGGAGAGCTATATAGATATGTGGAAAGATTGAAAAAAGCTGGATTCAGAAACACAAAATTAATCGTGGACATGAACTCAAAGGTCTCCTATCCTTTAATAAACCTCTTTATGGTCTTTCTTGGGATATCTCTCTCATTAAAGACCAGGTTTTCAGGAAGTCTTTTTGCAGCAGGTTTTGGACTGTTGATAAGTATTTTATACTGGATTATATATACCTTTTCACTCTCAATGGGATATGCTGGAATTTTACCAGCAGCCTTTGCAGCATGGATTGTTCCTGTCACTTTTGGATTTGCAACAGGGTTTCTCTTCAAGAACATAAAAGAATAACTCTGTTCATGGCTGGTCTTTACAGTCTATCTGGGTTATATTATCTCAATGAAAAAATTGAGTAAAAAAGAAGAAACTAAAACCATGAATCATAATCAACCACCTTCTTCTCCCTCTATCCCTATAACCCTTTTTGCACCTATAAACCTCTTAAGATAGAAAGGTGTTGTGAGACTATCTATTGTGACCTTCTTCTTTATTGAAGAAGCGTGTATGAAGAGGTCATCGCCGAGATATATCCCAACATGTGAAGGAAAAGGGGCATATGTCCTGAAGAATACAAGGTCACCAATAGAGAGATCAGCTTTATCAATTGGTTTTCCTTCTTCAAATTGTTGTCTTGCTGAACGAGGTAAACTTATTCCTATCATGCTATAAACTTTCTGCACAAATCCTGAACAGTCAATACCAAAGATGCTATTACCACCAAACCTGTAAGGTATATCCATCATCTTTTTTGCGAAAAGGATGAGTTTTTCTCTAATTCCCATGTTACTGATATCCTCAGATACAGATGCTTCTTTTTTTTCTTTCTTTTTCTCTCTATCAGGTAGGGAAATTTCTTCTACTTTTTTCTCTGTTTCAAGTAAGAGTATCTGACCGGGTCTTAATGAATCTGTTTCAAGACTGTTTATCTGCTTCAATTCATCAAGACTCAGGTCAAATCTCTTTGCTATTCTGAAAAGATTATCGCCCTTTTTTACTTCATAAGTTTTAGGATGAATGCTTTTTATAATTAGTTGCTGACCCGGTCTTATTCTTGTTGACCTGAGATGATTTTTCTCCTTTAGTTCATCGATAGATATTGAATATCTCCTTGATATAGATGCAAGTGTATCTCCTTTCTTTACTGTATAAGATTCATCAAATTTTTTTTCTTTCTCAGATAGGGATGCAGATATTATTGTTTCAGGCTTTCTGGGTCTCACTTCTGAGTTTTTATTTGATTTAGGGGTATCTTCAGGGACTTTTTCTTCTTCAGGAATATGTAACTTTATGCCGGGTTTTATTCTATAAGATTTAATACTGTTCTCTGCCTTTAAATCTCTTATCGAAACACCATATTTTTTTGAGATCTTATAAAGACTGTCTCCCTTTTTAACAGTATATATTGTATCTCCAAGGGTATAAGCAGGGAGGAATAAAGAAAATATTAGCAGTAAAAATACAAAAAGCCTTCTCATATTCACCTCCTAAATAATCAGGCTGCTTCTTCCCTTACAAGGTCCTTTAAAGTAGGAAGTTCTGTAAGGTCTTTTAATCCGAAATACTGTAAAAATTCCTTTGTAGTCACATAAACAAATGGCCTGCCAGGGGCCTCTTTACGCCCTATAACCTTAATCAGTCGTTTTTCAAGGAGGGTCTTTATTGCACTATCTGAATTTACTCCACGAAGTTGTTCTATCTCAGCCTTTATTATAGGTTGTTTATACGCTATTATTGAAAGAGTCTCCAGAGCAGGCATTGAGAGTTTAGTAGAAAACTGTGTGCCTTTAAACTTCTTGACCCATTCAAAGTAAGCCGGGTTTGTTACCATCTGATAACCATTTGCTATCTCAACGATCAATAAACCTCCATCTTGCTGCTTGTACTTCAGAATAAGGTCATCCATAAGCCTTTTTATCTCAGACTCAGGAATACCGACTATATCCTTTATTGTGGAAAGTCCCAGGGGCTCTCCTGATAGGAAGAGAAGAACCTCAAGGATTGCTGTCTTTTCTTTATCTTCCATAAGG
>JBNAVX010000068.1:0-9639 GCA_049700155.1 Thermodesulfovibrionales bacterium | reverse complement strand
TCAGATAAAGTAAAACAATTCAACCCATTTCATACATCACCCTCCCCATATCTGAAACATCATATCCACCCAGTCTTTGCACTGTTTCCCTGAACTCCTTATCCTCTCTAATAATCTTAAGTAGACTCTGTAACATCTCTGTTTCTATAAACTCCTGAGGTATTGCAAGGTCATACCTCTCTTTTGCAACAGGTATAAAATCAAGACCGAGTGCCCTTGCAGATGCAAGTATTGCAAGCCCAGTATCTGCTATACCTGTCAGCACTGCTGATGCCACACCCATATGTGTATATTCCTCTCTATCATATCCTTTCACATCCTTCGGGTTTATCTTAAGTTCCCTTAAACATTTGTCTGTAAGGAGCCTTGTCCCGGCGCCAGATTGTCTGTTGACAAATACAATATCATCCCTCATTAAATCTTTAAATCCCTTTATATTCTTTGGATTGCCTTTTAGCACAAGAAGTCCCTGTTCTCTATATACGAGGTTAATAAGAATAATCTTTTTATCAGGGAGTAATCTTTTAATAAATGGAACATTGTATTCCCCTGTCTCCTCATCAAGGAGATGAGTTCCTGCAAGATGTGCCTCTCCTCTTTTTAAAGCCATCAGACCTCCCATTGAGCCCACATGGGCAGATGAAAGCGAAAACCTGGGATACCTCTTTTTTAATATATTGGCAAGAAGGTCAAGTGCATTGTCGTGACTCCCGATACAGACAATCGTATTTTCTATTTCACTTCTTGGCCTGATAAGCTCAACATCAACCTCTGTGCCAGAACCAATGCCCTCTGACATTGCTGGTATTTTTATAAAACCATCAGCACGCACGAGGGACATAAGCACACCCGCTCCTCTGCTGATAGGAGTTGCTATTAGTTTCTCTCCAACCTTCCCTATCTTAACCCTCACAAATTCTTCCTGCCCAAGTGATGAAGCAACCTGTCGTGAGAGTTTTGCCTTTATCCTTTCTGGTTCTTCAACCTCAAGACCTTGCCATTTATATATAAGTGGTTTTGCAAAAAGATGGAATGTGATAAAGGCAGAGACTGGATAACCAGGGATGCCGAGCACAGGCTTACCCTTCACCCATCCGAGTATAACAGGCTTTCCCGGTTTTATATTAACACCATGAAGTAAAACTTCTCCGAGTTCCCTTACTGCCCTCGCTGTGAAATCTTCTGAACCAGCAGATGCACCTGCATTAATAACAACCATATCTGCTATCTCAATCGCATTTACTATCGCATTTTTAATCTCATCAAAGCAGTCAGGTACAATATTGAATCTTATCGGCTCTCCTCCCCATTCTGAGACAAGACCACTCATAATTCTGGAATTAAATTCAATAATGTCTCCTTTTTTCAATTCTGTACCTGGCTCAACAATCTCTGTGCCAGTAGGTATTATGACTACCTTAGGTCTTCTTCTCACTGAAACTTCTGTATGACCTGAAGCAAGCATCGCTCCTATATCAACTGGTCTAATCCTGTGATTTTCAGGAAGTATAAGTTCTGTAGCAACAATATCCTCGCCTATGACCCTTACATTCTGCCACGGAGTCGCCGGGGCGATAATCTCAATATATTCCTCGGACGAATTGAATGGTATTTCACTGGTCATTTGACATTGTTCACTGGTTTTCTTTGATGACTGTTGATTGTTGACTATTGACTGCTGTTTCTTCACTATATTAACGTCTTCTATCATTATGACAGCATTAAAACCATCAGGCATAGGGTCGCCAGTATCCACATATATAGCCTGTTCACCTATCTTTAATCTCTTCGGGTTTGTTTCTGAGGCACCAAAGGTATCTATAAACCTTACAGCATAACCATCCATTGCTGATGAGTGATAGAAAGGAGAAGATATCTTAGCGATAATAGCCTCTGCAGTTACCCTTCCAAGGGAATCCTTAACATGAACAAGCTCACCAGAAAGTGGACATTCACTGACATCAGAATCAAATCTAGTAAGCCATTTTTTTAGGGCTTCATCTAAAGGGGTCCCCTCAAGGTATATCTCTCGAGACATCTATTCTTCTTTTTTCTCAAGCAATTTTTTTATCATTGACTTAAGTTCACCGAGGTCTGATGACTTTACTATGTATGCCTCTGATGCCCATACAGAGAAATCATTTCTGTAATCATATGCTGTTGACATTATAATCGGTAGTTTAGGTCTCCTCTCCTTCATCTGTCGCAGGAGATGAATTCCATCTACATCCGGCAAACGGATATCAAGTGTAACTAAATCAGGATTCTCCTTTTCGAACATGTCCATCGCCTCTGTCCCATTTCCTGCTACAACGACCTCGTATCCCTCTTCAGTCAGCTCTTCTCTATAGAGCCTCTGGATATGCAGGTCATCATCTACAACAAGAATCTTCATATTACCCTCCATTCACTATCAGAAGCCCTCCCATGGGTTTAGCCCCCATTTTTTAAAGGTAGTAAAACCCTGAAGGTGCTTCCTGCATTTGGTTTACTCTCAACCTCTATCCTTCCTTTGTGTTTTTCTATTATCTTATGTGTTATAGTGAGACCTAATCCTGTGCTTCCAGAACCTTTAGTAGTAAAAAAGGGGTCAAAAATAAATGGAAGTGCATCCTCTGGTATACCCACACCTGTATCTTTTATTTCTATCACAACAAAATCTTTCTCTTTATAAGTTCTTATAAAAATCTTCCCATTTTTCCCGATAGCATGTATTGCATTCGTCAGAATATTAAGCAATGCCTCTCTAATATTCCCGGAATCCATAAAGACTTCAAAAGGTGCATTAAGTTCTTTTATGAGGACTATTTCTCTCTCCTCAAGTTCGGATTTAATTACCGATGAAAGCTCGTCAACAAGAGAATCAACTCTGACCATCTGTCTTTCAAGACTCACACCTCTAACATAAGAGAGTATCTCCATGAGAATTACTTCAAGCCCTGATATCTCTTTCACAATAATTTCTGCATATTCTTTCAAAGGACCTTTCAGGTTCTTTTCGAGTCTCCTTGCAAACCCTCCTATAGAAACAAGTGGGTTTCTTATATCATGGGCTACCCTTGCTGCAACTTCACCAAGAGCTGCCATTCTCTGAGCAAGAATAAGTTCTTCACGTAATTTTTTAATCTCGGTAATATCTCTCATCACATTGACAGTCCCAATAAATTCACCATTATTGTCAAATATTGGGGAGCTCGATGTTATAAATGTTCCTCCAAGAAAAGGCTCTTCGAGTTCTTCTACATATGATATCTTTGACTCTATTGTTTTATGATGAGGACATTTCTTTCTCGGTTCTGACCTGCCATGAAAAACTTCATAACACTTCTTCCCTATAATCTCTTCTGGTTTCTTTCCAAGTTTTTCACATACTGCCCTGTTAACCTTCTTTATTACATAATCTTTTGTAGTAAAAAATACCTTATCTGATATGGACTCAAATATGTTTTCAAGCTCTTGTTCTGCCTGAGCTACTTGCTCAAAGAGTCTTGTATTCTCAACAGCACTAGCAACATGGTTTGAAAATGCAGTAAGAAATGTCATATCCTCTTCAAGGATTGGTCTTTTGTTAAAATGATTGTCAACCCATATGACACCTATAACTTTATCTCTTGATATAAGTGGCGCAACAGCATAAGCCTCAGTGCCTAATTGCTCTACAAGTACTGAATCTGAAAGAGGTTCTTCATTTACATTATATATATTAAATGGCTTCTTCTCTTTTACAGCCTTTGTGAGGATTGTATTTTCTGAAAGGGGAATCTCAAGGCTGAGGCTCAACTTGTCAAGCAATGAATCCTTCCTTAACGCCCCTGTCTCGATCTCATAAATTATGTCAGATAAAGTCTTCTTTTCAATAGAAAGGTCCCTCCATATCTTTCCAGCCTCCTCAGGACTTGAAGGTCCAACTCCCATAGCTCCTTTAAGGACACCTTTATCTTCATCAACCAGAAATAGTATTGCCCTGTTAAAACCGAGACCATCGCTCATAGTAACAGCTGTAAGAATCATTCTTAGTAGTCTATCGAGTTTAAGTGTCCCTCTCATCGCAGAGCTGATAAAAAAGAGCCTTGATAGTTCTTGATTTCTCCTTAACAGCTCCTTCTGAAAACGTTTCTTTTCAGAGATATCTCTTGATAGACATATACCCCCTATTACTTTACCTTCCTGATCTCTTACCGGAGATACGGTCAGACTAACTTCTATTGTTGTTCCATCCTTCCTCTGCCTTATAGTCTCATAATCTCTTAGGAACTCACCATTCTTTATCCTTTCTATATTTTCTCTCTCTAAGTTAAGCAGAAATGGAGGAGTAAAGGGCAAAAATTTACCAACGCTCTCCTCTTTGGAAAATCCATACAGCTCTTCTGCTGCTTTGTTCCATGATATGACTATTCCATCAAGGTCAAAACTTACAATAGCATCAGGAAAATTTTCTATAGTATTTTCTAAATCAGCCTTCTTCTCTAAAGTTCTAAAATTATTCATGATATTCTCTCTGAAGGGTTATTTTTTATCTTTTTAATAGCAAGTTTGTATAGTTCAATATATCTTTCTGCTGACTTCCTCCATGAAAAATCCATTTTCATCGCATTGAGTTTTAATTTCCTTAGTTTACCTTTGTCAGTATAAACACAGAGTGCCCTTTTTACCGCATCATGAAGTGCATAAGGAGTATAGTCAAAAAAAAGGAAACCTGTTCCCTTTGAAGTTAATGGATCAAAGTCCTGGATAGTATCAGCAAGACCACCTGTTGACCTACCAACAGGGATACTTCCATATCTCATAGATATAAGCTGTCCAAGTCCGCATGGTTCATATTTTGAAGGTATCAGGAAAAAGTCTGAACCTGCATATATCTTATGGGCAAGGTATTCTTCAAAACCAATATAAACATATACTCGTCCTTTATAATTCTTACCTGCCTCCAATAGTCTTACCTGAAATTCCTCATCTCCCTTGCCTAAAACAACTATATTTATACCCGAAGATATTAGTCTTTCAAGAGATTGAAGAAGAAGTTTAATCCCTTTCTGTGCGGAGAGCCTTCCAACCATCCCAAAGAGAGGTCTACCTGTTGTGTCAAGAGACATCTCTTTTACAAGATTCTTTTTACATTCAGCCTTGCCCTGAATATTGTCAGAACTAAAATTCTTCGGTATATAAGTGTCTCTTGAAGGATCCCATTCATCATAGTCTATTCCATTTAATACTCCATAAAGGTCTTTCTCTCTTTTCATAAGGACACCCTCAAGTCCGAAACCAAAATCTTTACTCAGTATCTCCTTTGCATAAGAAACACTAACTGTAGTAAGTATGTCAGAAAACATAAGTCCTGCTTTGAGAAAATTTATCTTTCCATAAAATTCTATACCCTCAGGGTTAAATATATCCCATCCAAGACCTGTTAAAGGCAATTCTGAGGCTGGAAAGAGACCCTGGTAACCAAGATTGTGGATTGTAAGCAATGTGGCAGTGTTCCTAAAAAAATTATCTCCTTTATACAATCTCTTCAGATAAATTGGTATTAGAGAAGTCTGCCAGTCATTACAGTGAATTACATCAGGCTTGAAATTGAGTTTCCTGCATGTCTCAAGCACACCCCTTGAGAAGAAGATAAACCTTGAGGCATTATCAGAAAAATCTCCCAATGGAGTCCCATAAAGTTCCTCCCTATCAAAGAATTCATCACAACTTATAAGATAGGTTGATGGAGGATGGTTAAATATTCTTCCTTCTACCTGCCTATCTCCAACAGGTATCTTGATCTTTAAATTTGTATCCTTTAAAGATATATCTGATTTCTTCACTCTTCTATAAAGTGGAAGTATTAAATAAGCCTCTTTTTTCATTTTTCTGTACTCTTTTATTAGAGAACCAGCCACATCTGCAAGTCCACCTGTCTTTGCATAAGGCACTGCCTCTGGACTTGCAATCAAAATTTTCATCTATTAATCGCTCCTCATTCTTTGTAAATTGCTTTTTGCTCTATGCTATTTGCTCTTTTCTATATTTTAGCCTCTCTCAGATATTTAGCTGCTTCTTCAGGTGGTGTGGGATTGATATAAAAGCCAGATCCCCATTCAAAACCAGCTATCTTTGTAAGCTTTGGTAAAAGCTCAAGATGCCAGTGATAGTATTCACTCACCTCATTATGAAAAACAGATGTATGAATTACAAAATTATATGGTGGGATGTCAAGAACCCTGTCTATCTTTTTCAGTACCCTCTGCAAGATATCAGCAAGTCCTGAAAAATCGTTCTTAGGAGGATAAAAATCAGGTTCATGTGTCTTGGGCAATATCCATGTCTCAAAAGGCGATCTCGAGGCAAAAGGGGCAAGAGCAATGTAATTATCATTCTGGTAAATTACTCTTCTCCCATCCTCAATCTCCTGATTTATAAGGTCACAGAATATACACCTTTCTTTGAAATCATAATATTTTCTTGAAGCATCCATCTCTTCTTTAACAAGTCTGGGGATAATAGGTAATGCAATAAGCTGAGAATGTGTATGCTCAAGAGATGCCCCTGCTACTTCCCCCTCATTCTTGAATATCATGACATATTTAAACCTTTTGTCTTTTTTAAGGTCAGTAAGACGCAAATAGTAAGCCCATAATACATCTTCTACTGCTCTTTGTGGCATAGTTGAAAGAGAGAGAAAATGTTCAGGTGTCTCAACTATTACTTCATGTGCACCTATTCCATTCATCCTGTCAAATATCCCCTCACCCATCTTATTCAGATCTCCGTAAATCTGAAGTGCAGGAAACTTGTTAGGCATCACCCTTAAAGTCCATCCAGGAGAATTTGGTTTTGTATCAGATGGTCTGAATGCAAGTATTTCTGGTGGTGTTGTATATTCATTCCCGGGACAGAAGGGACAGAAACCTCCCCGTTTCCTTTGAGAAGAAGGAGACATAAAATCAGTGGGTCGTTTACCTCTCTCTACTGAAACGATTACCCAGCGACCAGTTATAGGGTCTCTTCTAAGTTCAGACAAATAAACACCTCCTTTATAAAATCAAATAGACATGATATATGTAGTTCGGCTTTTTTCTCAAGGCTATTATATCACAGGTATTAATTAGGATATAATACCTCATGAAACCCACATTTATTCACAGGCTGATAAATGGACCTTTTGAAGATCCATGTCTCTTTGTCAGGCTCATAAGAGAAAAAAGGGCTTTTTTATTCGACATAGGTAACATTGATAGGCTTAAATCAGGTGATCTGCAGAAGATAACAGATGTATTTGTAACACATACCCATATCGACCATTTTATTGGTTTTGATACCCTACTTAGAGCATTGCTCAGAAGAGAAAGACCTTTAAGGATATTTGGACCTTCAAATATAACAGAATGCATTGAGGGAAAGCTAAAAGGATACACATGGAATCTGATCAGGGAATACCCGCTCAAGATAGATGTCTTTTGTATAAAAGAAGACAAGATTATTACCTCAAGTTTTTATGCAGAAGACCGTTTTGAGAAAAAACAGGGAAGCATATATGATTTTGACGGAATTATCCTGAGAGAGCCCTTATTTAAAGTCAGGGCAGTCCAATTAGAACACCAGATACCATGTCTTGCCTTTTCTCTTGAAGAAGATTTTCATATAAACATCAATAAGTCTGCACTTGTAGAAAGGGGACTTCCTGTTGGTCCATGGCTAACAGAACTTAAAAATGCTATCAGGGTAAAAAAGTCAGGAGATACTGAATTTATAATAGATAATAAAAGGTACTATCTTGATGAGTTGAAAGATATTGCAAAAATCACAAAGGGGCAAAAAATCTCTTATGTCACTGATGTATCACTGAGTGAAGAAAATATCAAAAAGGTTGTTGAACTTGTGCGTAACTCTGATACACTTTATTGTGAAGCATATTTCCTTGAAAAAGACAGGGACAGAGCAATTGAGAGGTTTCATCTAACAGCTAAGACTACAGGGAAGATCGCAAGAGAAGCTAACGTAGGAAATCTCGTCGCTATGCACTTTTCACCTAAATACAGAGGAAACCCAGAAACTCCTGAGGATGAAGCGATAAGGGAATTCAGGGTGGAGAGCATAAGGAGTGGTTCTTTAACACCAGAACAGCATTGACTCCTCCAAAACCAAATGAATTAGAAATAGCAAAATCTATTTTTGCCTTTCTGGCTTTTTTCACAAGGTCAATGTCACATTCTGGATCAGTTTCTTTTAGATTAATAATAGGGGGAATAATCCCTTCTTTTATGCTCATCAGGGTAATTGCTACTTCAAATGCTCCAGAAGCAGCAAGCATATGCCCTGTCATTGACTTTACTGAGCTTATAGGAATCTCTTTTGCCTTTTCTCCAAATACCATCTTTATCGCCTCTATCTCTGTTTTATCACCAAGGGGTGTTGAGGTAGCATGTGCATTAATATAGTCAATATCTTCAGGTTTTAAACCTGCTTCCTCTATCGCCTTTCTCATTGCCTCTGCCTCTCCATAAGGAGAAGGTCTTGTCTGGTGAAATGCATCTGTTGTATTACCATATCCAATGATTTCTCCATAAATCCTCGCTCCCCTTTTCAAAGCTGTTTCATAATTTTCTAAAATGAGTATGCACGCACCTTCTGAAAGAACAAAACCATCTCTTGTGATATCAAAAGGTCTGCTCGCAGTCGAATCCTTGACTTTTGATAGAGCTCCTGATATACCGTATCCCTCAACACATATCCTGCATACAGGTGCCTCTGCTCCTCCACAAAGGACAGGTCCTTTATAACCCGACTTTATTAATCTATATGCCTCACCTATTGCATTTGTCCCTGATGCACATGCATTTGATATTCCGAGACAATATCCATGAATTCCGAGTTTTTGTGCAACATAAGATGCTGCCATGCTTATCGTTGTTGAAGCCATAAGATAAGCAGAAACATATGATGCATGATGTGTGATGCGTGATTCATATATTTTTTGTAGCTCTTTTTCTATTGTTGTGATCCCTCCACGACTTGAACCAATTATGATGCCAGCTGAATCGAGTAACGAGCTATCAGAACGTTCACTGGTCATTAGCCTTTTGCCATCTGTTTTAACCAATGACTGGCGAATATTGACTGATGACCTTTTTATCAATCCAGCATCTTCAACAGCCATAATTGCTGCCCCAACTGCATAGTGAACAAAGGGATCAAGACGGTTTATCTCTTTCCTCGTTAGATATGCTTCTGCATCAAAACCTTTTATCTCACCAGCAACTTTCCATTTAATACCAGAGGTATCAAACCTTGTTATTTGACTTATACCTGAAATCCCTGACTTTGCAATCTTCCATGATTCAAGAAATGAGTTACCAATGGGAGTTACAGACCCTATTCCCGTAACAACGACTCGCACCATAGTCATTATGGTAGCATAAAATTCACATTCAACTTCTTGGCGAAGTTGTCCAAATAGCACATTTAGATATCAAAATTTGTCACTTCTTGAAAGATTATCCCATATTTTATTTCAGATCATTGCTGTCCAAAATAATCTAAATTCATAAAACAAACCTGCATAACATAAGGTATTTAGTCAAAATTCATGCATTTTTAAAAAGAGGTTGCCTTTATAACACACCCCTTAATCCCCTCTTAATAGAGGGGATATGT